>CAZKYS010000056.1:0-15503 GCA_964557085.1 uncultured Caulobacteraceae bacterium | reverse complement strand
AAAGTGAATTTTGACGCTTTAAACGCGCGTGTTGCACAAACCCCAAGCCCTGCAATCACTTTTGCAGTTATGTCTTTGGCAGAAGCGACAAATCGCTCTGGCGGGTTTATGCCTGAATATTCGGCGGTAAAGGCTGCATTGCCAAATGTTCCCGAAGTTGGCGCTTTAGAAGGCCTTGCGGTAAATGGTGCGCCAACGCGTGCTTTATTGGAAAAAGAATTTGAAAATTTAGGCGTCAATATAATTGACCCCAAAATAGAAGAGAAGAAAGAAGGCGGCTTTTTTGGTTGGCTAAAATCATTATTCTCTAACATGGTGAAAGTTAAGGTCAAAGAAACCGCACCAGATCCAAATGCGCCAAGTGCAATTTATGAACGCGCAAAACTTAAATTAATTGGCGGTGACCTTCAGGGGGCAATTACCGAAATTGACACAATGGCGCAAAAATCACCTGAATTAACCCATTGGATTGCGGGCGCAAAAAATCGCCTTGATTTAGATACAAAGATTGCGGCACTTCGCGGCGCAATTGAGCGTGGCCTTAGTGCGCCAAGTCTTACTGTAACGCCTCCAGCACAAATTGCACCACCTGCAAATCAAAATAACCCAACAATGAACACACAAACTAATGCACAGCCTAATAATCAAATAATGGGGAATGGCAGATGAAAATTTTAAGACTGTTATTTTTAATTATTTTGGTTTTGGCAATTATTGCAGGCTTTGGTTGGCTTGCAATGCAAAAGGGTGAAATCGCCTATACTGGCGGTGCAATTGATATAAGTGTTAAGCCTGTAATTGCGGCCTTAATCCTTCTTGGAAGTGCGATATTACTTGCCCTTATTTGGGGTTTGATTGCATGGATGATTTCACTTCCCGCCAAAGTTAAGCGCGCCCAAATTGAGGCAAATCGTAAAAAATCACTTGAATTAATCGGTCAAGTTTTGGCATCACACGATGCAGGCGATTATAGTGATGCGCGCAAACTTGCCCAAAAATTATATTCAATTTCGTCAAGTGATGCCGCCAATAAATTAATTTATGCGCGCGCCTCATTAATGGCGGATGATTTTGGCACTGCAGAAAAAATCTATGGTGAATTAAGTGAAACTGCGGGTTATCAATCTGCGGCGCTTAAGGGTCTTAGTGAGCTTTCAAGTAAAAAGGGCAATTTTGCCGCCGCAATTTCTCATGCCAATAATGCGCTTAATGTTGCCAAAAAATCAACTTGGCCGCTTGAAACAATTTTCAAAGAAAAAATCAATAATAGCGATTGGGAAGGGGCGATTACCACGCTTGATGAGGCTGAAAAACGTGGCCTTATTGGCAAGAAAACTGCCCAAAGACGCCGCGCCGTTGTTTTGGCGGCAAATGCACATCGCCTTGAAAAAGCCGGTGATTATAATTCTGCGCTTGATAATGCAACGCGCGCACTTAAACTTGCGCCATCATTTGCCCCTGCCGCTATTATGGCAGCACGCCTCAATAAATTAGCGGGCAAGGACTGGCAAGCGGCGCAGGCGATAGAGGCTGCATGGTCGGCTGAACCGCATCCTGCACTTGCCTTGTCATATAAAGACCTAAAAGAAGGCAAAAGCAAAAAAGATGTTCTTAAATGGGCAGAAGGTTTGGTAAAACTGCGCCCTGAACATCGTGAAAGCCGTATTATTCAGGCCGAAGATGCGATTGCAAATAATGAAAGCGCATTGGCAGATTCGATTTTGTCTGGCTTATTAAAAGAAAAGCCAACATCACGAATTTTGGCGCTTTGCGCACAGGCTGCATTACTTAAAAATGATAATGCGCTTTATGATGATTATATGCACAAGGCCGCGGTTGCCCCGCGTGAAGCTGATTGGTCAGACCTTGATCCAGAAGGCAACGCGTTCGATTATCGCAATGAAGATTGGGCCGCATTGGTTGAGGCTTATGGCGAAAGTGGCGCTTTAATCCACCCGCGCCTTGAAAAATATAATGCCGCCAAATTGGTAAAATCACCCGATGCACCAGTTCCAGCATCCGCACCAAATGAAATTGTCGCCCCACACGAACCAGGCGCCGATGCATTAGGTCAATTAGATGATGAAACCGACACCAAAAAAAGCTGGTTAGGCTTTTAGAAGAAAAGCTGTAGAAATTTAAACCATCGAGCGAAGCGAGCGCGAGCATTGAGCGAGCCAGGCTGCGTGCCGCCAAAGAAAAAACCGAGGCTATGCCTCGGTGTTTTCCTGAACGCAAAATAAAAATGGTGGACATAAGGGGAGAAACTTCGAACCTTTTATTCACAACATTAGAGCAATGGAACGAAATTTTACAAAATATGTCGGTCATAAAATGGGGCAGTGAAAACGACAATATAGCTAATCCCGACATTCCCCCAAATGTCGTCAAAAAGCGAGTTAAACCCAAATCTAACAAAGCATCGGCTTAGATTTGGGGGCGCAAATGACATTTTCAGGTAACGGTATTTCAAACCCACCACCATTTTCATTGCGGTTCACGTTTGAAGAAAAGGCAAAGCTTTTGGAAGAAGCTGGCGATATATCTTTGGCTTCCTATGTGAAATCACGCCTTTTTGATAACTCTCGCCCTGCGCCCAAACGTAGAAGCAAGAAACCTGTAAAGGATCATGTTGCATTGGCGCAAGTTTTGGCTTTGTTGGGTAAATCCCACATAGCCAATAATATCAACCAACTGGCAAAGGCTGCAAATACGGGAAGCCTTCCCGTCAATATCGAGACTGAACGGGCTTTAATTGATGCCGCAAAAGACGTTGCGCGAATGCGCAAGATGTTGGTTGAGGCTTTAGACCTTCAAGAGTTCTCATGATTATAAAAGCCTCCCAAAGAAGCGGTGGTAAGCAACTCGGCCTTCATTTGTTAAAGACCGAAGAGAATGAACATGTTGAACTGCACGAGGTATCGGGATTTGTTTCTAATTCGTTGCTGGGCGCAATGAACGAAGCATACGCTATGGCACGGGGAACGAAATGTGAGCAATATTTGTTTTCGGTGTCTTTAAGCCCACCTCAAAATGAAAGCGTTCAAATTGAAGTCTTTGAAAAAGCTATTAAAGACATTGAAGAGCGATTGGGGCTTAAAGGACAACCCCGCGCCATAGTGTTCCATGAAAAGGAAGGAAGGCGACATTGCCATGCTGTGTGGTCACGCATTGATGCGGAAACCATGAAAGCAAAGGAATTGCCCTTCTTTAAGAACAAACTTCAAGAAATCTCAAAACAGCTTTTTCTTGAAAATGGCTGGGGTATTCCCAAAGGGTTTTTGGATAAAGGTTTGAGCGACCCGCGAATTTTTAATCTTTCCGAATGGCAACAAGCCAAACGCACGGGTATCAATCCAAAGGATATTAAAGAAGCCGCGCAAAGCTGCTGGTCACGTTCTGACGGGCTAAAATCCTTTGAACGAGCTATGGAAGAAAAAGGGCTATTCCTTGCCAAAGGCGATAGGCGCGGCTTTGTGGCAATTACGGTTGAAGGTGAAGTCTTCGCAGTTTCAAGGCTTTTGGATATTAAATCCAAAGACGTTATCGCCAAACTTGGTAACCCCGATAATTTTAAGTCTGTCACTGAAACCAAAGCGTTTCTATCGAAAGAAATCTCTGAAAAACTTAGCCCAATTATCAAAGAGGCAAAGAGACTTGCCGCAAACCAACTTAGTCCTTTTAATGTGCAAAAAGAGAAAATGAAAACTCTGCACCAAACCGAACGTCAAAAATTGGATATGGGTCAAAGACAACGACACGAGCAAGAAACCAAAATCCGAGCAACACGCATTCGGAAAGGCTTCATGGGCATTTGGGATAGGCTAACAGGCGAATATTCCAAGATTAGAAAGCAAAATGAAATGGAGGCTTTCTTTTCCCTCAATCGTGACCGCAAACAGCGTCACGATCTTATCCAAGCGCAACTAAAAGAACGTCAAACTCTACAAGCCAAAATCATCGAGGTTAGAACGCGGCATACCAAGATGCTATTAGATCTTTATCGTCATGCGGCACATTACCGCCATCTTGAAAAAGACAAACAAGCGCAAAGGCAAAATCCAAATAATCGGGATGTTCAACGCAAACGAGATAATGGGCTGGAATTGAGGTAATTTAATTTATACTATTTACTTTTAGATGCAGTTGGTCGATGTCTTCTCTATTGTCTAGTTTTTCTTGAAAATCGTCAATGCTGCCCATGTTTGGGTCACCGTATGAGCATTTAAAGAATTCTTTGAAGAAATTGTAAGTTGTGATTTCACATTGACCGTTCAAGTCGTAGTCGGATGTACCTGAAATCTTAGCAGCTGAAGTTGCTCTAATTTCTAGCTTTGTGTAATTCATAACAAAAGCAGAGGGAGTAATTTTAAGCATTTTATTGCATTGGGCTTTGAGGTTGTCCAATTCATCCCGTCTCATTATTCTACTAGTTTCAATATTTTTTGCTTGGACAAGTAATCCCTTGCTCTGTGTATAGTGTTTCGTTTTCCAATCAATTGTAATCATAAAGTCAGCGCCGCTAATTTTTTCTTCGGCTGCTGAACCTTTTCTATGGCGCATAACTTTGGAGTCCCAAGCCAATCCCTCAATTTCTCTGTTTCTAAATTTTGATTCTAATTCTTGCAGGAAGGCCGGAGTAATATCGTCTTCGTCAGTTAGCCTTTTCTTTGATATTCTTGTTTGGATTTCCTTTGCCGCTTCATTTGCAAGCTTTGCAGCCGCTTTAATTGCCAATTGGAAGTCTTTTTCAATATTGCTTCGTGCCATTTCTACCCCCTCACAAATTCTTTCAATAACCCATAATCATGTCCGTCCGCCGCCCTTAGTGCCGCAACATATTTCGCACGGGTGATGTTTGCGTCAACCAGATTTCCACTGCCCCAACTAAAGCGTTCGCGACCTAAGGCCACCAATAGCAAATCTGTTGCCATGCGTGCGTGCCTGCCGTTGCCATTTGGGAAAGGGTGAATGAATACGAGCCTGTGATGAAAGCGATAGGCGATTTCATCGGGTTCGTAGCTATTGTGTTCTATCCAATATTTTACGTCACCCAAAAGCTGATTAAGGTCTATTCCTATTCGATAGGCTGGCACGCCAATATTTCGTTCTGATGTTCTAAATTTCCCCGCCCATTTCCAAACTTGCCCAAACATTCGCTTATGTAGATTGGTTAGGAATGTTTCATTTAATACATCGCGTTTGCGCGAAAATGCCCATTCTTCGGCTTCAAATATATTGACCTGTTCGGCCTCATTTAATTCCCTTCGCAATGTTATATACGAAGGGATTAAATCGGCGCGTTCATCGGGTGTAAGCGGGGTTGACGCGTCATCTTGTTCTAATAATGGATCGGTCATTTAACCTCCCAAATTGAAGAATCTGATTTCTCAGCTAATGATTTAGCAATACGAATAATTTGTTCTTGCTCATCGTCCTTATCAACGCTTTGCATTTCCAATGCCATTGTATGTTTGGTTGATTTCAGTTTTTGACGTGCGGCCTTGATAGCTTGTTCTTCGACAAGTTCGTTCAACCCGCCACGGCGAGGAATAAGAACATAGGCAAGATCGCAATCAAGCGCATTTGCAGCACGTTCCAATGATTCCATTGTAATACTGCCTGATGCTTCATTTTGTTCAAGAACTGAAATGCGCGGTTGTGAAACACCAAGTCGTTCGGCAAGCTGCCCCATTGTCATGCCCAATGCTTCGCGCATGGCTTTTATCCACCCTTTCGGCGGGCGCTTTAATTGTGTAAGATTGGGCAATTGTTCGATTCTCTTATCGATTTGTCGCCTTGCCATCAGTCTTGCTTGCGAGTTCATGGTGTATCCTTTAGGTTATACTTTATAAATATAACATATTTATTATCAAATATCAAATTTAATATAACTTAAACATTATACAAAATCCGTTAATATATAACTTATAAGCTATAAAAATGCATCAATACTCATTCACGTCAATAAATTTCTCATACCTGGATGAAAGCACGCGGCATGAGCCGCGTCGTGGAATATCAGTTCTAACTTCGGCAAATTTAACAAAGCCGTGGCACATTGCATTTGATAAAGCCGAAAAATATTGAATATCAATTTCAAGAGATAGACGTGAATAGGTAAGCTCGAAATATCCAAGCCAATTTTTCCAATCGACCTTCTCATAAATCTCATTTCTATTGCCCATCTCATTAAAGATAGGATTCACATAGTAAACTATTTCTTTTCCAACGTACTTCTTTGGATGCCTGACAATTGCGTTGCCTTGAATACTAACAAACTCACAATATTTTCCACGGTCATATTTTGAATGATTCAAAGACATTGAAATACATGGTGCCGCGTCAATAAATTCAATAATGAAATCTTCAATAATTTTGGCGGGCTTTTTAACGGCTTTTCTTGGCATTGAATTACTCCTCAAATGCAATTCTTATAATACAACAAAGGCGGGATTTCTCCCGCCTTCAAAGCTAATTGATTTTATAATTTATTGCTGCCAACAAACGCCTTCGATTTTGCGTGTAATATATACATTGGTAAGGCCGCAAAACTCACTTCCCATTAATTCGCACATCATTGAATATACGGGGGTAGAATTGTTGCCAGATTCAGATGATGAACCTAAAAACGAGCCATCACTTCCAAAATCGACTTGAAAAGACTGCGAATTGTTCGAGCCGTCAACCCAATTCATAAACAAGCTAAAACCATTGCCAATTGAAGAAATGATATAGCGACCAGAACGGATAAGGTTTGAACCGCGTGCACCCATAATTGTGGCTGTACCGTTGCTACGATTTAGTTGCATACCGAATGAAAGTTTATACTCGCTGCGCGAATTTCCATTTAGCGCGTTGCGTGTAATTCTAGCATCTGTTCCTTCGCAAGAATAGTTTGAAACAGATTGACTGATTGTTGCACGTTTAGGCGCCGCTTTCTTTTTTGCTGGAGCCGCATAGACGGCAGAAGCAATTGTAGTTGCCATCAAAATAACTGCTACGGCAGATTTCAATGTGTATTTCATTTTACTCTCCATAAATAGGCAAAATTGCCATCTAAAGAGACATATAATTCGCAATCATCTTTCCGTTGGGGGAAACTCCAAATGTGAATTCCTAACGCTCTAAAAGAGCGTTAGTTGTTTAAGTTTTGTTCGATGATTTTCCAATTGGAATTGGTTTTCGCTTCATATTCAATCCATGCAAGAACATATGCCCAAATATTTGAATAACCATTCTTTTTCACAAGGAATAAATAAATGAAAAAACCTTTATGGTTCAAAAGAAGCAAAAGATGGCAGATATCGGTAGAAATTTCTGAATGCATCAATATCGGAACTGGGCAAAAAACCGAATTTTTTGCTATTAAATTTTTTTGGTAAATGTTGTTCGACAAACCTCATTTCTCTTTGGGTCAAATAAGGTACTTTAATAGAAATAGGTTCTTCAATCTTATTGCAATTGAAGCTAAGTCGTTTGAAATTGCATTCTTTGTACTTAACTTCATCGCTTGCTTCAACAAATACTCCGCCAATTGATGTCATAGGGCATCCGTCGTCATAATTAAATACCATTTCGGTTTTGAAAGCTAACTTTCTATTTCTAGGCAATCCACCATTTCTTCTTTCAAGCATCTCATTGATAGTTAAAATAAGGGTTTGCCTATATAAAAAAGAAAGTTTATTTCCTCTCAAATCAGAGTTGTTGAATGTTGGAGCGCAAATAGTTTCACCAAAAATGGAACGAAATTCATTAATATCTTCTATCTCTCTTTTTTCGCCCTCGATTTCAATTAATGGTTTGCTTTTTGCTTGTACCGTTACAAATAAAACGTCCCCAGACTTACATTTATCTACATATAAGCGAAGGTCAGATACAATATCCATACTTAACTGATCGTCATAATCCAACCAGGCAATAGTAGGAATTCGCCAGTCAAGCGTGGGAAGAATTTCACTTGAATTTCCATAGTGCATTTCGATATGCCCGTACGGTTTATTGAAATCAAACCTTTCCTTTTGACCTAGCTCCTTTTCAATTGAAATCATTCTATTGATTCCATGTTGCTTGTGAATTAATGAAATATCTGCAAACCAAATCGAACCAAAACCAATATATTGGTATTTATTCAATTGATGGAATTTGTGCAAACAGCCTACGAATTCGCTAAACATCTTCCTCTCAGCATATTTTCCAGGGCGGGTTGAATAATCTACCCTTCTATAGGACGCAATAGCCACTATTCGTAATCCTTATGCACAATATCAAATAATCTTTCGCCCAGTGCTTTTGCCGTAGTTACATTTAGCTTCGCCTTCATATAGTCTACATCGCGCTTGGGTCGCGAAAAGCTTATCTTAACTGCATCTTCTAATATAGGCTTTGTTGAATCACTTATTGCGAACTTGGATGGTGAATTTAAATAATCTGCTGATATATTGTTAGATTTCATAAGTGCGGCATTAAAAATGCTGCCTTCAAGGCCCATATCCTCAATTTCTTTAGATAGTTTTCTTAGTGCATCAATTATTATGCGTGCCGCATTCAACATCTTACCGTATGCAAATCGCCAAACTAATGAGTCGGAATTAATATGAGTTTTACTTGTATTCCATGGTATTTGCCCGGAGTCATTTGATTCAAAATATATAATTCCACGAAACCTTGCCAGCGTAGGGTGAAATGCAACTCCTAGTTCTGAATCCCCCCACCCCGTATCAACGCTTTTATCTGCTGCAAGTATTACTCTGCCATTACAAATTACGTACCAACCTGCTTCCTTCGGCAAAGGGTCCCCGAAACCAGCAATAATTTTTATATTTACAGGCTCTTCACCATCATTTTCAAAAGTATGTAATTCTACAACCGGGTCAACATTTCCCGATTTTACTGTAATTTTGGATGCTGTAACAATCTCATTATTTAGCCTAATTTCAAGGCCCTTAGAAATAAAGTCTCTGTGTGACATCTTTAATAAAGCTAATAACGTAGAATGAAATGATAAACTCGCAAACCTATCGGAAACATTCTTGCGTATATTATTCGATGAAATGCGTGTTCCGATTTCAACTTCTGGGCTCTCTTCTTCTATTGTTTCAAGATCAAAGGTCCAGTTCTGCTTTTCAGCCCATTTATCAATGTCGACAAATATATTCCATTCTTCAGAATTAGTTTTAGATCTAATATTGAATGTGTTACAAATTTTGAAAAGCGCCCTTTTCATTCCAATACCGAATTGACCAATTGATCCTCTTGTGCTTACAGCATTTTTGGGGCGCCCGAATCTAAAAGCATAATTTTTAGCAATTTCCGCCGAGAAACCCCCGCAATTATCGGATATTGAGAATGAACTATTGTTAATAATGATTGATACTCTTAATCCCTCAAAAGGAAGCTCTAATTCACTTTCAATTCTAAGTCGCTTTGCGCCATCTATGCAATTATCAACTAAGTCGAGGATCGAGCGTTCTAATGAAATATCACGTGTTATCATGTCAATAAAAAATGATTTTTCGGGCATTACATCTATTTCATTAGCCATGACATCTTCCTGCTGTTAAGCGTTGATATTGCAGTATATAAATAAGCTATACTTGTATAAATAACTATGCAACTTTTAATTTACATTTTCTGTATTCTCAATGCACAAGCTCAAAAGTAATTTATAAAAACATATACAATAAACAAGTAAAACCTAAATTTGAAAATAGCGAACATCATGCCGCCTCTTCAAATTGATTTTGAGATGTTTTCTTAAATAAATATTCCGAAGCTTTTGAAGCTTGGCTTGCAGCGGTGATGATAGCTTTTGAATCTTGCTTTAAAACTTGAAGCCAATTTTTGATATAGCAAGCATGGTCGGCGCGAGGCTCTTGCGTGATACCAAGTTCGGAGCATAGGAAGGCCGCGCCGAGTTCGGCAACAAGTTCTTCCATTGCATAGCGATTGTCACCAAAGCGTTTGCCAAAATCGCGTGCAAGGCGGTTTGAAGAACCTGACCAATGTGTAAGTTCGTGAAACAAGGTTGAATACCATCCTTCGGTTGGTGAAGAAGTTTCAGTGCCAACGAAACGATGACGATCTGGCATTGAGATTTTGTCACTTGATGGGCTGTAACAAGCCCGTGCGCCACCGATATTGATTCTAGCTTTAGTGGCTTGAATAAATTGTTCGGCATTTTCACACGCAATGACTTTATCAATTTGCGGCTCTGATTGTGGCAATTCATAGCCATCAACTTGGGCGATATTGAATACGCGTGAAGCGCGGGCAATCGAATAATGGGTTTCATCACCTTGGTCATTTTGTGTTTCAATGTCTTTGTAAAAGATAATTACGGAAGATGCTTCACCTTTGCGAACTTGAGCACCGCGTTCTTGCCATTGCTTATAAGTGCCCCAAATTCCATGTTCGTAACCGCTGGTATAGGCAGCTATCCAAAGTGCGATAATATTCACGCTATTGTATGCTTTCTTGGATTGAATATTGAACGGACGCGCGGTTGAAAAGCCTTTGCGATGCCAAGGCAATTGAACATCACCTACTCCGTTTTCAATTGCGGAAATGATTTGATTGGTAATGGTTTCATATACGTCGAAACGTGAAATTGAAGATTTAGAATTAGTTTGATTTTTCATGTCCATCTCCTTTCGCTTTATCTTGAGGACGGACACAAAAAAGTTTGGGGGAAAGATGGGCTGTCACCCTGATTCATTCAGGGCGTATGGGCAACACGGGAGTGAAAATCAAAGATTGAAACGAATGGAGCGGGCAGTCCCATTGACTACCCATCAACTCAAAACTATGGGTTCGGCATGGGCTCAAGAGGAAGCGAAGGAGTGTGCTTTATCAGGGTAATTGGATAAATTCTATCGCAAACCTAATTCATCCATAATTCTTTCACGGCTAATGTAAGGCACTCTGTTGTCATCAAACAATGATTCATATAAATCAAAAGAATTATCCTTTAAATAATTCAACAAATCTCGCCCACGCAAATCAATCCGGTCTTTTTCCAGATACCTACTTATACCCCAAACGGCAAGTCTGTCAGAGGCACCGAGTTCAAATAGGTCTAATTGTTGTAAACTACCAAGACCAAACTGAAGCATTGATGCCCAATTTTGGGCAAGCTCAGAAATTTCATCACCGTGCTTCTCAATAGCTAATTGCGTTGCTTTAGATACGACTTCTTGCAATTTAAAGCCAATATCAGTTCCGATAATATCTAAGCAGTCGTCAATCTCAATAGACAAAATAGTTGCAATTTCGTTATAAGTATGTCCACTCATCCATAATAATATCGATTGTATAATATGTTCGTGCGCTGAAGTAATGTTTAAATTAGGTGAGTCTATTAACGGGCGGATTATTTCGGATAGCCACAAAGTGCTATTAACATCAGACAATGTTAACCAATTTTCATTTTCCAAGATTGTGGACTCGTCAATAAAATTTAGAAGCCTTGGCACAGTACCTGTTATTTTTAATCTTTTGATTTTCTCGGTAGTGCACGTTTCAATTAAGGCGTTAGCTCTAATCAAGAAAACTTCCTTTGCCCGCTCTTTCAATTCCTCAGTTTCGAAATATTGATATGCAAGAGTATTTTCGATTATTTTACCAATATGAGCATCCATTTCGTCAACAATAAACTCCGAAGGCATTAAGTCTAAAATAGCGGCATCGATTTTATCTAAAATCTTTAGGAACTCATGACTTTGCTTTTCAAACAAATCATTATCAAGTTTCAAGCTATGCCGCTTAACAAAATTATCTAGAATTTTTATTAATTTAAAAATAGCACCTTTTGCGGGTTCCAAAAGAATTCCCTTAAACACTTTTTCAACATATGGTTGTTCTCTGTCATTAGCAAAAATTATCCTACCGCGGGTTTCTTTTCCTGCTCTCCCAACTCTGCCCACAATATTTTTAATACTCCGACGTTCTATTGCTTTGGGGCGGTCACCATCAAATCTTTTAATAGTATGAACAACCAGCGTTCTAATCGGGAGGTTCACTCCTTCAGCTAGCGTACTAGTGCAAACGAGAACTTTAACTATGTTCTTGTGTATTGCTTCTTCCATTTCTCTGCGGATATCCTGTGGAAAGCCCCCGTGATGAATGCCAAAACCGAATTTCAAGGCATTTGGCAATTTGTAGTCGCGCCCCAACTGGTAAGCGCAATATTCGTGCAACCGTGTCAGATCGTCACTCATTTGTTCAACATTTGGAGCTAAACCAATTTTTAGCGACATCATAGAAATTAGCTTATCCACTAAAGCTCCGACGCCGTTTTCGCCCTTTGTTGTAGTAAACAAAGCGACAGAGCCATTTTTGCTGGCTTTCAGCGCTGCGGCACATGCTAGGCTAACAAAGCTGTTTCGATTGTCGCATAAATTTCTTCTTCGTGTTTCAGGGTTTGTATATCTAAAATCTTCATCCGTTAGAAATCTTGGCAAAAAGAACCTTTTCGGCCGACGAAAGATAGTGTTAAAATCTAATTGCCACTGGTCACCATTCTTATTAATAAAAGCAAAATCCGTTTCCACGGGACTATAATTAGATATGGCAATATTTTCATCCCTGCCGCCTAGCCAACTGTGTATCCCTGACACATTCGGTAAAATAGCAGAAATGAATATTATTTTTCGACCTCCAACATTCTCACCTTTCAAACGGGTTAGGAGCAATTCATATTGAAGACCTCTATTGTCGTCATCAATTAAATGACCTTCATCACAGATAATGGTTTCAAAAGATTGATCTAGGTCAGGGATTGAATGGTTTAACGCAATGAATTTCTCTGGTGTTACAATTAACACGTCAGCAGTATCAACTGATGTTGTTTCTGAGCGCGTTGGTAAATTTCCACCATAACTTGCTACTACTTCGATGCCAGTTCTTTCGAGTCTTTTTGAAATCCCTTCCTTTATTTCTGCGGCCAAAGCACGGAATGGAACTAAAAATAGAACTTTCTTCCTTCTAACTTTCACTTCATGAAATATTATAATTTCGCAAAGCGAAGTTTTCCCAGCTGATGTTGGCATTTGCAAACTGAATACTTCGTTCGCATCTCCCATAATTCCTTTTTCTACAGCAGCTCTTTGTGAAGGAAAAAGCTCCCAGAGAGGAAATGTAGTGTCACTTTCGATGAAAGGAAGCCAAGTTTCGCGATTAAACCCTGAAGAATGAATTTCAAGTAGTTTCCAAGTGCTATATTCTTGAAATCGGCGAACGCAATTCAAAGCCAAACGAGATGCAATGAATAAATTGGGATTGTCTTGAAGCCCACTCTTTTCGCTGTCTTTAAGCCATTTGAACGCTCTTGCAAAATCATCCTCATTTCCGCCTTTCATTAGAACTTCCAAAAACTCATGTGATGGGTTCTCGTAAATGGCTCTCTTAGAAAGAATCCCCAGAAGGAAGAATTCTTCTTCATAAACTAATTTAGAAATGTCTATTTCTGCCACCACTAAATTTGCTGTTGCAGCATACCCTGCAATATAAAATAGCGAAGCTGAATATAAGAGATTCAAATTGCGCTCGACACCATTTAGATATTTTGAAGCCGAACTTTTTGAGTAAATCAACAAAGTTTTAGCAAGCTCTGACAAGTCTTTTGATTTTACTTCTCCATCAACTTCGCGCAAGGCATCAAAAATTGCTGAAATTGCTGCTATATATAAATCATCGCTTCTTTGCCGCACCCGATAACCAGCCCACATATCCTCAGGGATTCCAAACTCAGTTGCAGCCTCCCAAGATTCGATTTCAGCCATAAAATAACGAAGACTTGCTTCCATTTATGCCTCACTTGCCGCACGAAAAAAGCACTCTTCATATAGTGCCTTTAGGTCACTTATTCCAATTGCCAATAATTCAAATTCGTCATTTTGAGGGGGGATTTCTAATTGCTTAACTAGCTCTTCGTTTAAAAAATTAAAGTCTACGATTGCAATTGCCTTATGCATTTTCAAAAATGTTGTCGACGTCGCCCCCAAGGTAAACCTATTAATATAAGCAATATCAGCACCAATATCGCCTTCAATTGCTTTTTCACGCAACCACGCCATAGTTCTCGCTAATCGACCAGTTTTATCAGACTTATAACCTTCAATTGCTTTTTCTAATGGGTGATATGAATTTGATGGCGTGGCTTTAGCCTTTGCTTCCGCACAAATAACATAGTCATTTTCGCTTGGTGCGGTTGGGTCAGAACAATTTAACAAGATCACATCAGAATGAGGCGCGGCCTTTAGGCGGTCTTGCTTAAATCTCCACTTCTGAATTTTTTTGAGGTCCTCTTCATCGTTAGAGCCTAGAAAAAACAAAGTTAAGATTTCACCGAAATCACCAGACATTACACTTCCAGCGTCAGGGAGTTTATTTTGGATAACCTCGGTCTTTGAAAGACCCGTCCTTTGCATTTGTGTGTTTATGGTTTGTTGAGAAATATAACAATCAGGTATTTTAGAAACTAAGTAATCCGCAACTAATTGTCGTTTGTCTATTGGTATAATATACACTGAAGCATCAATCGCACCATCGGGCACAATATGTTCCTCAAACCAATCTG
This sequence comes from uncultured Caulobacteraceae bacterium, assembly GCA_964557085.1. Classification (GTDB taxonomy): domain Bacteria; phylum Pseudomonadota; class Alphaproteobacteria; order Caulobacterales; family Aquidulcibacteraceae; genus Pseudaquidulcibacter. The sequence continues at coordinate 925 of CAZKYS010000056.1, read as the reverse complement.
AAATATCTTCATCTTCGCAATTTGAAACTATTTCTGTCATATACTACAGCCCATACTAATACTTCCAATCAGAATGCGACAATGGTTCGTCATTCAATTGTTTGCGTATAAGTCTCCAATTAAACATATTTTCATCCATTAATTTGACGAATTTTGCCCCATGCGAAGCCTCAAAGAAGTGAATCATTTCATGTAACAAAATGTATTCGAGGCAAATTTCTGGCTTTTTAGCTAGTTCCAAATTTAATCGAATGTTTCTTTTTGGTGGGTTGCAGCTTCCCCACCTAGTTTTCATTCTTTGGATAAAAATCTGATTGATTTCGACATCAAGAAGCTTTTGCCATTTCTGCGAATAATTCAGGGCTGCGCTTTTAACTTGCTTTCGATACATTTCCTCAAGAAGTTTTTCGGCAATTTCTTGAGAGCATTGTCTTGGCACGAATAAATGGAATTTCTGATGGCCAATTTTCAACTCTGGCTTATCAGTCGTCTCGACGAAATCCAATAAAAATCTTTTACCCCAAAGGTAATGGCTTTCGCGATCGAGAAACTCGCGTGGTGTTTCGCGTTTTTGTTCATCAAATTTGATTTGGTTCTGACGTATCCAGCCAATCTTTGAAATTGCAAACGCCCTTATTGTTTCGATATTCATGCGAGTTGGTGCAGCAATCCGAACACGGCCTGTAGGCGGATAAACGCTCAAATGGATGTTCTTGATGTCCTTGAACACCAAATCAACTGCAATGTCACCTAAGAGCAATTCTGCGGTCATCAATACTCACTCTGCGCCTTGATGATTTTGAAAATTCGTTCAACTTCATCTGCATCACCCAATATTTCGTATATAGAAAGTTTGATAATTTGTTCCCGCGCGGGCACTCCTCGCCAACCATCTGGTCGCGTAGATTTCACTGCTTCATCAATT
>CAZKYS010000055.1:0-16034 GCA_964557085.1 uncultured Caulobacteraceae bacterium | reverse complement strand
CGCGCAAGTTTTTCCGCCATTTTATAAAAAGATGAAATTTGACATATTGGCGCGATTAAAGGGTGAACACCATCAATCACTGGCAAAACTTTGGCATTTTCAATATTGCCAGCCGCATAAATATTTGCGCCGCGTGCCGAAAATTCTTTGGACAAATCATTAAAACTTGCACGTGCATTATCTTGTGGCGGGAACATTAATACAGGGAAACCATTGCCTATTAATGCCATCGGCCCGTGCTTTACTTCTGCGGCTGAATAGCTTTCGGCATGAAGGCTTGAGGTTTCTTTTAATTTTAACGCAGCCTCACCAGCAATACCAAAGGTTAGTGAGCGACCCAATACAAATAAATTCTTTTCATTCACCAAACCATCGCATAATGGCGACCAATCAAGTTCAAGTGATTTATTTATTGCCTCTGGCGCGCGTTCAATTGCATCGCGAAGAACATTATCATTTTGCCATTCCGCCAAAAGATTTACCAATATCCCAAGGCTTGCAATAAAGGTTTTGGTTGCTGCAACCGCACTTTCCTTGCCTGCGCACATTGGTAAAACCACATCAGCAAGTCCCGCAGCAGGTGAGGTTTCATCATTAACAATCGCAACCGTAAGTGCGCCCGCTTCATTTGCACCAATTAGGCTTGAAATAATGTCGGGGCTTTTTCCTGATTGTGAGATTACAATAAAAACCGAATTCTCAAGTGAACGAAAGTGAGTTTCATAAACACTCGACATTGATGGTGCATAAGATGCCGAAAGAAGGCCAAGGCGTGATTCAAAAATTGTTTTTGCATAAGATGCCGCATGATCCGATGAACCACGCGCACAAGTTACCATTATTGCAGGTTCGCGTTTTTGTAACAATCTTGCAAGCTCGCTTATTTTTGTTGATAATTGTGCACGCTGATTTTCTAAAACTTGTGATGCTTCGTATGTCTCTATTTCCATCAACGTCTGTTGCGTGCTCATAAAACTAATCCCATATTGTTTTTTTAAAAATAAGTTTTGTTTATACATTTCTTAGATTTTTGCCACATAAAAATCAATTTGTCACAATTACCTAACTTATTGTGTTATTTATGCTAAACTGATTCTATAGAAGCTATTTGGAAATAATATGTCAACAGAACAAACAGACCCAAGATTTATCGAACTTGACTTGTGGAACACAAATGAAATTGTTGCAACCATTGCAGAGGGACAGTTTGCAGCAATTTCTGCGGTCCATAATGCACGCAAAGAATTATCAATGGCTGTCGATAGCGCATATGAAAGATTAAAAGATGGCAAGGGACGCCTTGTTTACATTGGCGCAGGAACCTCAGGGCGGGTTGCAGTTCAAGATGGCGTTGAACTACATCCAACCTATGGCTGGCCCAATGAAAGATTATTATTCGCCATGGCAGGCGGTGAACGCGCAATAATGCATGCCGTTGAAAATGCAGAAGATGATTTTGATGGCGGCAAAGATGTAATGGCAAAAGCCAATGTTGATGAAAGTGATGTTTTGATTGGCGTTGCAGCATCAGGGCGAACCCCGTTCACACTTGGTGCTTTGATGGAAGGTAAAGCGCGCGGGGCCCTAACAATTGGCATGGCCAATAATCACGGAACGCCTATTTTACTTGAGCCACATTTTTCGATTTTGCTTGATACTGGCCCTGAACCAATTGCAGGTTCAACACGCATGAAAGCAGGAACGGCGCAAAAAGTTGCACTAAATTTATTTTCAACCGCTTTGATGGTTAAATTGGGCGGGGTTTATCGCGGCCTTATGGTTGGCATGATTGCCACCAATCAAAAATTAAGAAATCGTGCGGCACGTATCGTTAGTGATTTAAGCGGTGTTGATTATGAATTTGCAAAAAAATGTGTTGAACAATCAAATGGCGATATAAAATCTGCGGTTCTAATTTCTTATGGCGCAGCATCTTATGACGAAGCAAAAAAATTATTAGATAAAAATAGTAATAATTTACGCGCTGCAGTTCGGGATTTTTTAGGGGATTAATCTTAAATATCCCCACAACTTAAATTCAAAATATTCTTCCTATTTTAAGGAGAATAAAATGAAAGGCTTTCGTACCCTCAGTGTTGCAACACTAATCACATTGCTTGGTTTTCTACAGCAAGCGCAATTGGTGAATTTAATACCCGAAAATTATCGCGGAATTTTCATATCTATAATTGGTTTGGCAATGGCATTTTTGCGCCTCAAAACCAATACAAAGATTTTTAATGCACAATAAATTTGTAATATAGCGAATCTTTTGCCATTTTAAATTTGGAGTTTTAGAATGGCAAAATGGCTTATAAAATCTGAACCTGATACTTGGTCTTGGGATCAACAAGTCGCAAAAGGAAATGAAGGCGAAGCTTGGACAGGGGTTCGCAATTATGGCGCACGCAATAATTTACGCGCCATGAAAATTGGCGATGAGGCTTTTTTCTATCATTCAAACCAAGGTAAAGCGATTGTTGGAATATGCGAAGTTATCAAAGAGGACTTCCCCGATCCAACTGATGAAAAGTGGTCATGCGTTCAATTCAAAGCAACAAAACAAATGGCACGCCCATTTTCCCTTGATGAAGCAAAAATAACGCCAGAATTAAAAAATATGGTGCTTATCAATAATTCACGCCTATCGGTGCAGCCTGTAACACAGGATGAATGGGACTATATTATGAAAGTTGCGGGTTAAACTAGTTTGTACGGCGACCGAAACTATTAATAATGCCGTTATTATACTGCGTATAAGATGGCTGATAATTTGATGGCATTCTCTTAGCGCCATTAATATTAGTGTTTTTAATCAATATCATTAGTGCAAGTAATTCACGATTTGAAATATCATAAATATTATTAAAAACGCCCGAATAACCCACTATTTTAGAGAAAACACCTTCTGGCTTATCAACAATTGGGTCACGCGCATTTTTCCATGTAATGAACTTATTACCTTGCATTTTCATGGCTCTTAAACCATCAATTTCATACCAATTTTTTTTGATTGATTTAATTAAGTTCTTTGCTTCAAAACCATTTTCATCAAGCCTTAATTTTGGCCCATATGGTGAAAGCATGAAAGCAAAAAATCCGGCCGCCAATAAGAAAATCAATGAATAATTCGAATTCAAAACTAAATCATTATTGCCATTCTTCAATGTAATGGCCACAAGAAAAAGCGAAAGAACGAACAAAAAGCCAAACTTTATTTTTGCAACGCCAATTTCAATTGGCATTTGACCTAATCTGTTTTTTGCTAAATCAATATCTTTTTGCGATAATTCCACACTAAATAAATTAAACAGCACAATAATTCCCCCGTTAAAGGGATAATAACAAAATGCGATTAATATCTGACTGATTAATATGGTTAAAGTTTGTTATTATTTCCATATAAATCATGCGTAAGCGCCATCATTGCAAATAATTCGCCAAGCTCGATTGCATAAAAATTTCTAAAACTTGCATGAAAACCAAAGAATGACGAGCCTATTGGCGCTTTACGTTCACCGCTTGTGATTAATTTTTCATTCCAATTCCATACAATGAATTTGTTACCCTTATGCTTCCAAGTTCCCAAATCCTTAATATCATTCCACGATATTCTTATAGTTTTAAATAAAGTCTTGTGTTCAAACCCATCTTTATCAATTGTAAGACTTGGACCATTGGGTGATAATAGCCAAAATCCTATAAATAACACGCAAAGAGCAAACGCAAGTGTAAAATAACCTTCAATCGCGCCATATTTTAGAAAATCATAGCTTGCGAAAAAAATTGGAAAACTAATTAAAATAAATATCCAATTTTTCTTTGACGCAGGAATTATAATTGGGAAACTTAGCATGCGCATTTTTGCGTTTTCAATTTGCTTTTGCGTTGGTGTATCGTCGAAAAGTCCCATTTAATCACCCATAAAAAAGCCCTTGATTTTCACCAAGGGCTTAATCTGTATTTTTTATATAAGTTCATTTATTGCCAATCAAGCCTTTATCAAGCATTAATTTAGCAATTTGAACGGCATTTAACGCCGCGCCTTTGCGCAAATTATCCGAAACCACCCACATCGCAAGTCCATTTTCAACCGTTGGATCTTTGCGAATGCGTGAAACGAATGTGTCATATTCGCCAACACATTCAACAATTGTGCAATAGCCGCCATCATCACGTTCATCAACAACTTCGATACCTGACGCTTGGTTAAGTAAATTTGTGGCTTCTAAATCTGTAATTGGTTTTTCAAATTCGATATTTACCGCCTCACCATGACCAACAAAGGTTGGAACGCGAACACAGGTTGCAATAACTTTTATTGATGGATCAAGAATTTTCTTGGTCTCATCGGTCATTTTTTGCTCTTCTTTAGTTGCACCGTCGTCAAGGAAACTATCGATATGTGGAATACAATTAAAGGCAATTTGTTTTGTGAAATTTTGTGGTTTAATTTCTTGGTTTGTGAAAATGCCTTTGGTTTGTGTCCATAATTCATCCATTGCCTCTTTACCTTTGCCAGAGGTTGATTGATATGTTGAAACCACAACCCGCTTAATTTTCGCCGCATCATGCAAAGGTTTTAAAGCCACAACCATTTGAATTGTTGAACAATTTGGGTTGGCAATAATGTTCTTTTTACGGAAGCCTTCTAATGCTTCTGGGTTCACTTCTGGAACCACCAAAGGAACATCAGGGTCCATGCGCCATTGTGATGAATTATCAATCACCACACAGCCCTGTGCCGCAATTTTCGGTGACCATTCTTTTGAAACCGCACCGCCCGCACTCATAAGGGCGATATCATAATCTGAAAAATCAAAACTATCCAAAGCCTGACACTTAAGAACTTTGTCACCAAATGAAACTTCGCGACCCAATGAACGGCGCGATGCAACAGCAGCAATTTTATTAATTGGCAATTCAAGTTCATCAAGAATGTTCAACATTTCACGGCCAACATTTCCAGTTGCGCCAACAACAGCTACATTAAGTCCCATTTTTTATTTTCACTTTCATAACCAAAACAATCGCGCGGCTTTTAACTATTTTTATGCGACAAATAAAGCCCAAAGCCGCATTTTTCCTTTTAAAAAACATCTATTCATTGGTAGAAGAAAATATGACCAATCTTGATTCTTTTGCAAAGCGTTTGAATAAGCGCGCCCTTGATTTAAATAGCCCGCTTTGCGTTGGCCTTGACCCATTTCCCGATTTGCTTCCACCAATTTTTGGCGATGGTAAAAAAATAGAGAATTGGGATAATTTCTTTTGCGAAATTATTGAAATAATTGGCGATAAAGTCCCATGTTTCAAACCGCAAATTGGCCTTTTTGAACCATGGGGCGCAAAAGGCATTGATTTGGTCGCCAAAGTTTCAAAATTGGTAAGATCAAAAAATGCAATCAATATTCTTGATGCAAAGCGCGGCGATATTGGCTCAACTGCGCAGGGTTATGCCGATGCCTATCTTGGCGCAAACCCTGTAATTGATTGCGATTGTATAACTTTAAACCCTTATATGGGGCTTGAAACCCTCGAACCTTTTGCAAAATATGCAAAAGAACTTAATAAGGGCATTGCCGTTTTGGTGCGTACATCAAACCCAGGTTCACAAGATTTTCAAGAATTAGATTGCGGCGGTGAACCATTATGGGTGAGGGTTGCAATTGCGCTTAAAGAACTTGAAACACGCCTATTTGATGGTGAATATTCGTCCCTTATGGTGGTTATAGGCGCAACATGGCCAAGCCAAGCAAAAAAATTACGTGAAATTTTACCTCACACCCAATTCCTAATCCCAGGTTATGGCGCACAAGGTGGCAGCGCGGAGGCTGCATTGGCGGGCTTTGCGATAAAGGGTAATCATCTTGAAAATGGTATTGTGAATTCTTCGCGCGGTATTTTATATCCAAACGGCGCAAAAGAAGCCAAAAATTTTGACGAATGGCGCAAAATTATTATCGAAAATCTTGACGTAACCAACAGAGATTTAAGAACTGCGACCGAAAATGTCATACAATCCTGATATTTTAAATTAAAGGGGTAGAAATGGCAGATTTTCGGAAAATTTTTGATGGCTTCGGGCCGCGCGTCTATTCAATCGAACCTTATGAAAATTTCCTACAAATCCTTGCGCGTGATTTATCCAATGAAATTTTGGAAAATCAATTTAGCTCTGATGCCATAATCTTCCTTCCTACAAGGCGTGCCGCGCGCCAATTAGCGCAAGAATTTTTAGAAGTTCGCAAAGAAAGCGCAACAATATTACCGCGCATTCGCACCCTTGGCGACATTGACCCCGAAGAAATAAATCTTAAGGGAATTGGCGGGTTTTTAGATTTTGAACCCCATATTTCACAACAAAGAAAAATTTTTGAACTTGCAAAATTGGTGCAGAAAAGAAATGAAATTGCCAATTGGTCGCATGATGCCAATAATGCAATAAATGGCGCATTCGCCCTTGCCGATTTACTTGATAGCGCCGAATTAATGGCAAGCGGTGAAGGCGGCCCCGATTGGTCAAAACTTGATGATTTAGTTGATGGCGAACTTGCCGATCACTGGAAACAATCACGCGAATTTTTGAAAATCATTACCCATTATTGGCCAGAGCGACTTAACGAACTTGGCCTTTGTGACCCAGCAAATAAACGCCGCCGTTCTATCGAAATATTGGCAAAATCATGGGAAGAAAATCCACCTGATTTCCCTGTTATTATCGCGGGTTCTACTGGTTCGGTTCCTGCGGCGCGTGAATTAATGCGTGTGGTTGCATCACTTCCAAAAGGTTGCGTAATTTTACCAGGGCTTGATAAAAATATGCCTGATAAAGAATGGCAAAAATTAAAAGAAGAAAATGGCCATCCACAGCGTATTTTACTTGATACAATCAATCATATTGGCATTGAAAGAAAAAATGTAAAAAACCTTTATTCACAGTGCGCGGATAATGAAAATCTTATAATGCGCCGCCGTGTTTTAAATCTTGCCCTAAGCCCGAAAGAAGCCACCGCAAGTTGGATTAATGAAAATAAAAAAATTGGCAAAGATGGCGCACAAAAAGCGCTTCATCAACTTACATTAATCGAGGCACAAACCGAAGAAGAAGAAGCAAATGCAATCGCGCTTCATATGCGCCAAATGCTTGAAGAAGAAAAAAGCTGCGCCCTGATTTCACCCAATCAAAATATCGCCCAACGGGTTTGCGAAAAAATGCAAAAATGGGGCGTTAATATTGATATTTCGTCGGGCATCCCATTTAATAAATCAAGCCTTGGCCTTTTTCTTGAATTAGTTTGTGAATTTATTTTAAACCCCACCGATCCCAAAACCCTTATGGCGCTTTTGGCGCATCCATTTGCCAAATTTGGTATGGATTTTGTGGATAGAAAACATGGTATTATTGGCCTTGAACTTGCGCTTTTGCGTGGCGCAGCGCGTGATAAATCTTTTGATGGCCTATTAAAACGTGCCGAAAATCTAAAAGACAAAGATTGGCAATATCGGCGCGCAGGTAAAGAAAAAACCATAAAACTTATTGGCGCAATTATTGATAAATTTAATGAAATTAATTCGATAAAACCAATTGAAAATAATATTGGCGAAATCGCAAAATTCATAAGCCGCGCAATGGAAATTATTGCCAGCGATGAAAATAAAAAATGCGAATATATTTGGGGCAAAGAAGCGGGCAATGTTGGTGCATCATTCTTTGGGCAGATAATAATTGATGGGCAAGATTTTGAAGTAAAAAATCTAAATGAAGGCTTTAAAATAATCAAAAATCTTGCAGGCAAAAATGTGGTACGACCGATTGGGTCGCATCCAAATCTTGCAATCCTTGGCCCACTTGAGTCGCGGCTTATACATTTTGATAAATACATACTTGCGGGGCTTGATGAGGGCATTTGGCCGCAACCTGCACCTATTGACCCATTTTTATCGCGCCCCATGCGTGAAACTTTGGGATTGCAGTCAAAAGACTTACGCCTTGGGCTTGCGGCACATGATTTTTCACAATTAGCAGCAAAAGAAAATGTGGTTTTAACCCGCGCGGCAAGGCGTTCGGGTGCGCCATCCGTGCCATCGCGTTGGCTATGGCGCCTGAAAACTTTAATCGCGGGGGCAATGGGTATTGGGGTTGAAGAATTAGTGATTCATAATTGCGATTTTGACGCTTTGGAAATCATAAAACAAACTACGCCCGAAATTGACGTAGATATAAATTCAATTATTCCAAAGCCAAAACCGCCTGAGTTTTCAAGGCCGAAAACCTATTCAGCAACGCAAATTGAAACCCTAATTCGTGACCCTTATAAAATTTATGTCACCAAAGTTTTGGGGCTTATGCCACTTGACCCATTGGGTGGCGAAATTTCGGCAAAAGAACGCGGAAGCGCAATCCATAAAGCAATGGAAATTATCAAAGATTGGGATAATGTTCCCCAGAATGCATTTGATATTTTAATGGATGAATTCAAAACCCAATTATTGGCCTTTGGTTATGATGAAAACATGCTTGGTTTAGAACTTGAGCGCTTAAAACCAAGTGCGCAATTAATGGTTGATTTTCAAAAGGCGCGCGAAGATTGTCAATTCAAAATTCATGTTGAAAAATACGCGCAAACCAAATTGGAAACCAAAAGCGCAACTTTCACAATCAAGGCCACATCAGACAGAATTGACATTAAAAAAAATGGCAATGCCGAAATTTGGGATTATAAAACAGGCTCTATACCGACAGATCCACAAATTTCATGTTTATTTTCAGCGCAATTACCCGTTACCGCATGGATTTTGGAAAATCAAAATGAATTTGAAATCAAAAAGATAAGTGGTTTCGGCCATATTAAAATTGGCAATAAAGCCCCTTATGAGCAGAAATATGAAGGCAAACAAAAAGACAAAAAACTACCGCCTTTGTCAATGAATGAAATTATTGAAAAAACCGACAAAACCTTAAAAATTCTTTTGGAAAAATTTAATCAAGAAAATCAAATTTATCTTTCAAAACCGCGCGTTGAATTTTTACATTCAAGCCAAACATGGGAAGACTTAACCGACCGCCTTGCACGGCGTATTGAATGGGCCGATGCCGCATATGGGGGTGATGATGAGTGATATTTTCATCGAAAAAACAAGCGCTGAACAAAGGCGCGCTTCAAACCCTGCAACCTCCGTTTGGGCTACGGCAAATGCAGGCGCAGGTAAAACCAAGGTTTTGATTGACCGTATCGCACGCATACTTTTGCAAGGGGCGCAGCCATCAAAAATTTTGGCGGTAACTTATACAAAAGCTGCGGCAGCGGAAATGACCACGCGACTTTTCAAAACACTTGGCAAATGGACGATTGATAGTGATGCGGATTTAGAAAAAGCACTTAAAAAACTTGATCCCGAACTTAAAATAAACACCAATGTTTTGGAAAAAGCACGCGCATTATTTGCCAACGCCCTTGAAACCCCTGGCGGCCTTAAAGTGCAAACAATTCACGCATTTTGCGGCGATGTTTTGAAACGCTTCCCAATCGAGGCGGGCGTTGCCCCAGGCTTTGAAACCGCTGACGAAGTAATGGCGGGCGCAATTATGGATGAGGCCTTTGAGCGCTCAAATGCCAAAAACCTGCCGCTTTATAGCGCGATTGCCGCAATCACACATGGTGATAAAAACAAAGAATTATTGTCAAAATGCATTAATAAATTAGGGCGGGGCTATGAATTTAACCGGGCAAAATTAATTCAAATTTTTTCCCAAAAATTTGGTTTTGATATTACGCAAGATGTTGATGAAGCTATTGCAAATATAATTGCTAATTTACCCAAAACAAAATTGCGTGATTGCGCCAATATTTTATTAAGTGGTAGGTCAACCGATGAGAAAACTGCCAAAATAATTATTGATGCATTGGATAGCACGTCACAAAGTGCATATGAAAATTTCCTTTCCCTCATTCTTACTGAAAAAGGTGAAATCAAAAAATCACCACCTGCTACCAAGCAATTCTATAATAACGCCTTGGTCGATGAATTATTTGGTTGCTCAAGTGGTGAGTGGCCTTCGGGTATTTTTGCCGATTTTTATGATGCAGCAAAACAAATTGAAACCCTTAAATTTTGCCAAAATACTTTAAACCTTGTAGAGGCATCAAGCGCGTGGCAAAATGAATATAGGTCTTTAAAAAGCCAATATGGTTTGCTTGATTTTGATGATTTATTGGCGATTACATCCAATCTTTTGAACCGTGGGCAAGGTAGCGCACTTTGGGTAATGTATAAATTGGATAAGGGCCTTTCACATGTTTTGATTGATGAAAGCCAAGATACAAGTGCCGAACAATGGGACTTACTGCACCCCCTTCTTGAAACCCTTGAAAGCACAAGTAGCGATGAAATTCGCACCCAATTTGTCGTGGGCGATGATAAACAATCCATCTATCGCTTCCAAGGTGCAAGCCCGCAAAGATATGAAGAAGAAAGAAAGCGCTTCATTGGCAAAAATGAAATCTACCAAGGCCAATTCAACGAAGTTAAATTTGATGTTTCGTTTCGAACTGGCGAAGAAATTTTAAAGGCCGTTGATATTATCTGGCACACTGGCTTTGGAAAGCCAAGTGCGGATTTCCCACAAGAATTAGAAAAAAAATATTTATGGCCACAAAGCCATTTTTCCGCACGCTCAAAAGAAGCCGCCATCACTGAATTATGGCCACTTATTTTGGGTGACAAAAAAGAAAAAATAGAACGCGAAGCCTATGATTTCCCATTGGATGCCGAAAGCGAAGAGGATGCAAAATCAAAACTTGCAGATTTAATCGCCCGCCAAATTTCCTTGCGCATTAAAAATGGTGAAAAAATCTGGGCAAAAGATGAAAAGGGCGAACCAATTTTGCGCCCCTGCACTGCGGCTGATTTTATGATTTTGGTAAAGGGGCGCGGCAGCCTTTATCACAGAATAATCAAACGCCTTAAAAAGCATAAAGTTAAAGTTGCGGGCGCGGATATGATAATTCTTAAAAAAGAACCTGCAATTTTGGATTTGTTGGCGGCGGCGCAATTTGCACTTTGCAATAATGATGATTTTAACCTTGCCTGCCTTTTGAAAAGTGGGTTTTGCAATTTATATGATGATGACAAACATCTTTTCCCAATCACTTATAATCGCGGTTTTAAATCTGTCCTGCGTATGATCGAGGAAAGCGATGATAGTATTTATTCAAATGCAAAAATCTTTCTTGATAATGTGAAAAATATTGGCGCACATATTCCGCCATTTGATTTTTTTGCAAAGATTTTGGAAACCAAAATTGATGGGCAGAATACGGGCTGGGATTTATTATTAAAACGCTTTGGCGAAGAAGCGCGCGAACCGATTGAGATTTTCCTTGACCTTGCCCTTAATGCCGCAAATATCAATGCGCCAAATCTTCATTTGTTTATCGATTATATTGAAAACAAAGCCCAAAGTGTGAAGCGCGAATTTGACCAAAATGATGATGGCGTCAAAGTTATGACCATTCATGGTTCAAAAGGGCGCGAAGCACCGATTGTTATCTTACCCGATACAACCCGCGCGGCAAAAAGTGATAATGATAATTTATATTATGATGGCGAAAGTAAAATTCCATTTTGGACACCGAATTGCGCCTTTAAAACCGATTTTATCAAAACCCTTGCCGAACAGGAAAAAGATAAGCAGGCGCAAGAAGATCAAAGGCTTTTATATGTTGCCATGACCCGCCCGCGTGACAGGCTTATTTTATGCGGACATCAATCAGGGGCGGCAAAAAAAGGTTATGGTGATAATTGCTGGTATGATTATTTTGACAGAAACCTTGGTTTTAATGATAATTCTCAAAATTTAGTGCTTGATGAAAATAATGTTTTGATTGGTAAAATTTGGGGCAAATTACCCGGTGGGCCAATTGCAAAACCAAAAACAAAAACAATTATTCAAGAAATCATTGTGCCTGAATGGGTAGCAAAGCCAATTGATAAAAAGCAAATCAATGAGAGGCGAATTGCGCCATCAATTTTAATTGATGAAAATTATGAGCCGCCCGCAATTTCACCTGTTTCAGGCAATAAAATTGAGCGTTTTTTGCGCGGCACATTAATCCATGAATTGCTTGAAACTTTGCCGCAAATTGAAAAATCACGCCAATTTGAACAGGCGCAAAAAAGGCTTTCACGTGAAAATCAAATTGATGATGAATTGAAAAATGACATTATCAATGAAGCGCTAAAAATCATTAATGATGCACAATTTGGTGATTTATTTTCACAAGATTCGCGTGCCGAAGTGGCAATTATGGGTAAATCAAAACTTCTGCCAAATGATATGATAATTAATGGCATGATTGATAGGATGATTATCAAAAATGATGAAATCCTTATACTTGATTATAAAACCAACCGCCCACCACCAAAAAATATCAATGATGTTATGCCGCAATATATAAGTCAGATGGCATGTTATTGGGCTTTACTGCATGAAACTTATCCAAGCCATAAAATAAAATGTGCGCTTTTATGGACGGATGTGCCTGATTTAATGGAAATTCCACAAGATTTGATGAAATCGGCATTGGCAAAACTTAAGTAGATTATATGGTCAAAAACCTTGACTTAGGAAAAAAGGTTCTTAACTCTAATCTTTAATATTGGAGAAAAATTATGGCCACGGTAAGTGTTAGCGATGAAAGTTTTGAAGCCGATGTATTGGGTTCATCAAAACCAGTTTTAGTGGATTTCTGGGCAAGCTGGTGTGCGCCATGTAAGGCAATTGCGCCAAGCCTTGAAGAAATTTCCAATGAATTGGGCGAACAAATCACAATCGCCAAAATTAATATTGATGATAATCCAATGACACCGTCTAAATTTGGTGTGCGCGGTATTCCAACCATGATGATTTTCAAAGACGGTAAAGTCGTTTCAACCCAAGTGGGCGCAATGGCGAAAAACCGAATTGACGGCTGGATTAAAGATAGCATTTAATCAAATTTGGGGATTATTTGATGATTGGTGTCGTTGTCGTTAGTCACGGTGATTTATCCGTAGAGCTTGTAAAAGCGGCGGAGCATGTGGTTGGCAAACAGGTGCAAATGACACCAATTTCAATTGGCCCTGATGATGATATGACGGTGCGCCGCGATGATATTTTGGCGGCCTGCGTGGCTGCGGATACTGGTGAGGGTGTGATAATCCTTACCGATATGTTTGGCGGCACACCATCAAACCTTGCAATTTCGATTATGGAACGCGGCAATTACGAAGTTATTGCGGGGGCAAATTTACCAATGCTTATTAAACTTGCCGAAGTTCGCAAAACCCAATCAATCGCACGCGCGGCATTTGCAGCACAAGATGCAGCAAGAAAATATATTGCCGTTGTATCTTCACTTTTGGCGAATTAAACTGGACCTAGGGGGGTGTGATTTGCCATGAATAAAGTATCAAAAGAAGTTGCCATAACCAACAAACGCGGCCTTCACGCCCGCGCATCATCAAAATTCGCCGTTTTAGCCGCCGAATTTAAAGACACCGAAATAAAAGTCTCCAAAGATGATGAAGAAGTATCTGGCGATTCTATCATGGATCTAATGATGCTAGCTGCAGGTATTGGTTCCAGCATACAAATCACCGCCGAAGGTGATAGAGCACAAGAAGCTGTTGATGCCTTGGTTGCCCTTGTCGAAAACAAATTCGGCGAAGAAGAGTAAAAAAGCTCGAAACAAAGTTTCGAGCTTTTTCTAAATCAAAATGTCAATAAAAATCAAAAACCACGCTTTTTGATTTTTATTGCCCGCTTAACCCAAAACCCCGAGTGAGGCCGAAGGCCGAGGGTGGGGTTTTGAAAACTTTACACCGTTTGATTAAAATGCCCAATTTCAGGATAATTATTCAAAATTGGCATAACGCCTTTATGGAATAAATCCTTCATATCTTGTTCTGAAATTGTGCTTTCAACCACCACAACCAATTCAGGTTTGTTTGATGATGCACGAACCAAAACGAATGAGCCATTGGTTAGATTAACGCGCGCGCCATTGATTGTGTTTACATTTTTGATTGGTGTTCCCAAAATTGAGCCGCCATCTGATGCCAATTTTTCAAAACCCGCAACAATTTTATCAACTGTGCCATATTTGATTTCGTCATCGCAATGGCAAGACATCGTCATAGATGTCCAAGTTTTTGGCAAATCTTGTTTTAATTCAGATAATTTTTTACCCGCCGCATTATCAAGCATTTGCAAAACCGCCTTTGCGGCAACCGTACCATCATCATAGCCAAGTCCATAAGGGGCGCGGAAGAAGAAATGGCCCGATTTTTCAAACCCTGCCAATGCATTCAAATCAGTTGTGCGGCGTTTGATGTATGAATGGCCGGTTTTATAATAATCAATTGTTACACCATTGGCCTTTAAAACAGGGTCAATTTCATAAGCGCCTGTTGATTTCACATCCACAACAAAAGTTGAATTCGGGTGGGTTGCCGACATATCACGGGCAAGTAAAAGGCCTATTTTGTCGGCGAAAATCTCTTCGCCCTTATCGTCAACAACGCCGCATCTATCGCCATCGCCGTCAAAACCAAATGCCACATCAGCGCCAGTTTCTTTTACAAGTGCTGCCATTGAGTGAAGCATTTCAATATCTTCAGGGTTTGGATTATATTTTGGGAAAGTGTAATCAAGATTACAATCCATCTCGATAACCTCAGCACCCATCATACGAAGTGCATCAGGGCTATAAGCGCCCGCCGCGCCATTTCCGCACGCGGCGATAACTTTAATTGGGTTTTTAAGTTTAAAATCACCCACAAGCGCCTTGATATATTTTTCGCGCATACCCTCAATATAGGTTAATTTGCCGCCTTCACGCGGAACAAATTTACCGCCCAATACGATTTCTTTCAATCTTCCCATTTCATCAGGGCCGAAAGTAAGCGGGCGGTTCGCACCCATTTTAACACCTGTCCAACCATTTTCATTATGGCTTGCCGTAACCATCGCAACCGCAGGGGCATCAAGGGCAAATTGCGCATAATAGGCGACAGGCGACAAACAAAGACCAATATCCAAAACCTCGCACCCTGCCTCAATAAGGCCAAGGGTAAGTGATTTTTTTATCATCAATGAATAAAAGCGATAATCATGACCAACCACAACTTTGGTTGCGCCATATTCATGCAACAAAGTGCCAAGGCCAAGACCCAAAGCCTCAACGCCCAAAAGGTTTAATTCGGGTGGCTTTTCATGCCCTTGAATCCCAAACCACCAACGCGCATCATATTCACGAAAACCAGTAGGTTTAACAAGCGGTGTATTTTCAAATTCAATAGTATTAGGACGCAAATCAGACACTGGCGTAGGAAGCATTATATCCACCTTGTTTTTAATTATATTTAGCCATTAGGGCATATAAACCCTAGCCCTCATACATGACAATTTCAATATTAAACGCCATTTATAATGTGCGTTTTACCCCTTAATATCATCTTTCCTGCGCCAAGGGCCTTCAAATTTTGGATTTTCACCGCGGCGTCTATCAGGGCCGAAATATGATGAAATACGAATAAAGGGCCGTGGGCGCTCAATAACGTTTTGAAGGCGCATCATAAGGCTTTTTGCATTGATAGGTTTCACCAAAAACTCATTAACACCTGCATCACGCGCGGCAATAACTTTTGATTTTTCGGAATGTCCAGTTACCATGATTATTGGAATAAAAGGGTTGGGACTATCGTCACCGGTACGTATCATATGAACGAATTCAACGCCATCAATCATAGGCATAGAAAAATCGACCAAAAGAATATCAATTGGCACGGTTTTCATTAATTCAAGCGCCTCAATCGGTTCAGATGCCTCACGTACATCCGTAATACCAATTGCTTTTAAAAGTTCTTTGATAAGGCTTCGCATATGATGATTATCATCAATAACCAAAACGCTTATCGGTATGCTCGCAACAGCCATTTATACCGCCATCTATGTTTAACGCGATTAATATGCGCTAATGTTTGTGTGA
>CAZKYS010000054.1:0-16204 GCA_964557085.1 uncultured Caulobacteraceae bacterium | reverse complement strand
TAAAGCAAAATCGACTTATGAAAAAGTTGATTTGTAAAAATATTGCGCTTTTTTGCGCCATTACCCCATTAGTGGCTTTTGGTGAAACCACCAATAAGATTGATAAAATACCAAGCCTTGAACAATTTAATGATGCGATAAATCATTACCGCTCCAAAAAGGCAAAATACCCGAATTATTCGGATGGTGAATACATTAAAATTGCCGATAATATAATCATACTACAACATGAAAATGGCGGCTGGGAAGAAAATTATGACCCAACAAAAATTTTCACAAAAGATGAAATAAATAAATTTATCAAAGATAAATCAAAAAATAGCGGTAGTTTTGATAATCGAAATATCTATTCACAAATCACATATTTGATGAATGTGTATGAAATTACAAAAGACATCAAATATAAAAATGCTGCGATAAATGGGATAAATTTCACAATCAATAATCAATATAAGAATTGTGGTGGCTGGCCGCATACATTGCCTGCCACCCAATCTTATCATGATAAAATCACAATTGCCGACGAGGTTTTTAGTGGAAACGCCCAAAACCTTCGCAATATTTCAACGGGCAAATTCCCCTTTTCATCAATTGATAAGACAACAAAAGCAAATGCTTTAAGCGCATTAAACAAAGCCGATAGCTGCCTTTTACGCCTTCAGATAAGGCAAAATGGGGTTTTAACTGGATGGGCGGGGCAATATGATAAAGATAGCTTGCAACCATCAATGGGAAGAAAATTTGAACTTCCAAGCATTGTTTCCCAAGAAAGTGTTGAGATTTTACACTATTTAATGAACATAGAAAAACCAAGCAAGGCGCAGGTTTTGGCGATTGAATCAGGAATTGCCTGGCTTAAAAAATCGGCAATTAAGGGTCAAAGGCTTGAAACCTTTAAATTGGAAAATAAGCAAGAATTTCAATATCATAATATAGATTTTGATAGGCGCATTGTAAAAGATGAGAATGCCCCGCTTTTATGGGCAAGGTTTTATGATTTGAATGATAATTCTATTATTCTTGCCAATCGCGATTCAATACGTGTTGATGCTTATGACAAAATCAATATCGAACGGCGAACAGGCTATAATTGGTATGGATATTGGCCGCAAAAACTAATTGATATTGATTATCCCAAATGGAAAATGCGCATTAAATCACCCAATTAGAGTGATAAAATTAACTTGGCAAAAAGTATTTTCCTGTTAGCTTCTAACATTATAAGAGGCAATTATGAATCGTCGCCAATTTACATCATTTACAAGTGCAATCGGGTTAAGTGCCCTTTTGCCTAAATTTGCTATTGCACAGGAAAAAATGAACGCAATCAACCCGCCACAGGCAAAAAAAATCCCAACCACAATCAAACAATTGGGCCGTGTAAGGCATGATGATTATGCCTGGATGCGCGATAAAAATTGGCAAGATGTTTTAAATGACCCAAGTAAATTAGACCCTGAAATTCGCGCCCATTTGGATGCTGAAAACGCATATACAGATGCGATTTTACTAAACCCAAAAAAGGATATGCGCGAAGTGCTTTTCAATGAAATGAAGGGCCGCATCAAAGAAGATGATTCAACCCCACCAATGCCAAACGGAGGATTTGCCTATTATCGCAAATTCCGTGAAGGTGGCCAATATCCAATAATCGCGCGTTTCCCAATTAATCCAAAAACCGAAGAAAAAAGTGGTGATGAAATCATCCTTCTTGACGGCGACGAAGCGGCAAAGGGCAAAAAATTCTGTTTAAACGGCCCAAACGCCCAAAACCTTCGCAATATTTCAACGGGCAAATTCCCCTTTTCATCAATTGATAAGACAACAAAAGCAAATGCTTTAAGCGCATTAAACAAAGCCGATAGCTGCCTTTTACGCCTTCAGATAAGGCAAAATGGGGTTTTAACTGGATGGGCGGGGCAATATGATAAAGATAGCTTGCAACCATCAATGGGAAGAAAATTTGAACTTCCAAGCATTGTTTCCCAAGAAAGTGTTGAGATTTTACACTATTTAATGAACATAGAAAAACCAAGCAAGGCGCAGGTTTTGGCGATTGAATCAGGAATTGCCTGGCTTAAAAAATCGGCAATTAAGGGTCAAAGGCTTGAAACCTTTAAATTGGAAAATAAGCAAGAATTTCAATATCATAATATAGATTTTGATAGGCGCATTGTAAAAGATGAGAATGCCCCGCTTTTATGGGCAAGGTTTTATGATTTGAATGATAATTCTATTATTCTTGCCAATCGCGATTCAATACGTGTTGATGCTTATGACAAAATCAATATCGAACGGCGAACAGGCTATAATTGGTATGGATATTGGCCGCAAAAACTAATTGATATTGATTATCCCAAATGGAAAATGCGCATTAAATCACCCAATTAGAGTGATAAAATTAACTTGGCAAAAAGTATTTTCCTGTTAGCTTCTAACATTATAAGAGGCAATTATGAATCGTCGCCAATTTACATCATTTACAAGTGCAATCGGGTTAAGTGCCCTTTTGCCTAAATTTGCTATTGCACAGGAAAAAATGAACGCAATCAACCCGCCACAGGCAAAAAAAATCCCAACCACAATCAAACAATTGGGCCGTGTAAGGCATGATGATTATGCCTGGATGCGCGATAAAAATTGGCAAGATGTTTTAAATGACCCAAGTAAATTAGACCCTGAAATTCGCGCCCATTTGGATGCTGAAAACGCATATACAGATGCGATTTTACTAAACCCAAAAAAGGATATGCGCGAAGTGCTTTTCAATGAAATGAAGGGCCGCATCAAAGAAGATGATTCAACCCCACCAATGCCAAACGGAGGATTTGCCTATTATCGCAAATTCCGTGAAGGTGGCCAATATCCAATAATCGCGCGTTTCCCAATTAATCCAAAAACCGAAGAAAAAAGTGGTGATGAAATCATCCTTCTTGACGGCGACGAAGCGGCAAAGGGCAAAAAATTCTGGAAACTGACCAATTGGGAATTAAGCCATGATCAAAACATAATTGCCTATGCAGTGGATTTTGAAGGCGCGCGCAATTGCGATATCCGCTTTAGACATTGCAAAGACAATAGTGAATTTGAAGAAACTTTAAGCGATACAACAGGTGAATTGGTTTTTGCCAAAGATAATAAAACCTGTTTTTATGTTCAAAATGATGAAAATGTGCGCCCAATTAAAGTTATGCGCCACATATTAGGAACGCCGCAGGAAAAAGACGTTTTGGTCTATGAAGAAAAAGACCATGCCTATTTCCTTGGTATAAGCCAGACATCTTCACAAAAATATCTTATCCTTATTTCATCGGCAACTGACAATAGTGAATGCCGTTTCCTATCGCTTAATAAGCCTTATAATAAACCAAAATTATTCGCCAAGCGCAAAGAGGGTTTTGAATATTATCCCGACCATCACGGCACACAATTTTATATAAGAACCAATAAGGATGGCGCAAAAGATTATAAAATTATGCGCACCAAGGCATCGACCCCTGCCCCTGAAAATTGGGTTGAATTTATCAAATATCGCAAGGGCACATTGATTGAAGATTTTGGTCTTTATCGCGATTTCATGGTCAGAAGTGAAATGTATGATGCATTGCCACGCATCATTGTTCATGAAATGAAAGGCGGTAAAGAACATGCAATCAAATTCCCCGAAGAAGCCTATGATTTAGGTTCTATGGGTGGTTTTGAATATGCAACAAAAACCACTTATTTCACTTATTCATCGCCATCAACACCAAGCGAGACCTATTCATACAATATGGCAACGCGCGAACGAAAACTTATCAAACGCCAAGAAATTCCATCAGGGCATAATAAGGATGATTATATTGTAAAACGCATAAATGCCCCATCTACTAATGGCGCAAAAGTTCCGGTTACAATTCTTTATAAAAAAGATACAAAGACGGATAATACATCCCCTGCCTATCTTTATGGCTATGGTTCTTATGGCATTTCAATGCCAGATAGTTTCAATGCCAATATTTTGAACCTTGTTAATCGCGGTTTCATTTGTGCGGTTGCGCATATGCGCGGCGGCATGGAACGCGGCTATCAATGGTATCTTGATGGCAAAATGCGCAAAAAGCAAAACACATTCACCGATTATATCAAAGCTGCCGAGGCCATGATTGAAGAAGGTTATGCAGGTAAAAGCTATATAATTGGCGAAGGGCGCTCTGCGGGCGGTTTATTAATGGGTGTTGTTGCCAATCAACGCCCTGATTTATTCGCAGGTTTTATCGCAGGTGTTGCCTTTGTTGATATGATGAACACAATTTCAGATGAAACACTACCACTTACCCCGCCTGAATGGACGCAATGGGGCAATCCGATAAAAAATGTTAAAGACTATGATACAATGGCGGCTTATTCACCTTATGATAATGTGAAAACCCGCGCCTATCCGCCAATCTTTGCGCAAACCGCCCTTTCTGATAGTCAGGTGACATATTGGGAACCTGCAAAATGGATTGCAAAATTACGCGACACATCACCACAAGCAGGCCCATTCATGCTTCATGTAAATATGGAAGCAGGACATGGCGGCGCATCAGGGCGCTTTGACAGATTACGCGAAATCGCCGACGCCCAAGCTTTTGCACTTTGGGCAATTGAACGGCGTGGGTAATTCAATATGCGACCAAAGGTGCATATTGAATTTGCAAAAATATACTTGACCAAAAGCACAGTTTTGTTCATGTGGATGCATGACACAAAGCCTTGTAAAATCGCCATTTGAACCCGCCGAGTTGTATAACCAAGTTACACTAGATAACTGGCGCGAAACTGCCATAAAAGCGCTTAAGGGTGAAGCCTTTGAAACCCTTGAAAAGACGTCTGATGATGGCATTGCCATTCATCCGCTTTATACTGCGCAAGATGTGAATGTGCCAAACGCCCTTGCACCAAAAACTAATAATGATGGTTTTTGGGATATTCGCCAGAGGGTTTTGGTTGATGATACAAAAAGTGCCAATAAAATCGCGCTTAATGAATTGGAAAATGGCGCAAATTCAATTGATTTTGAAATTAGCGATACTGAATTTGATTTTGCAACTTTAAGCAATGGGATTTTTGATGATTTGGCATCAATTGCGATTATCGGGCATGAAAATGGTCTTGAGATTGCAAAAAATATTGTATCGCAAATGCCAAGTGAAAAACTTGAAAAATCCTTATTGGCATTCAATCTTGACCCTTTAAGCCTTAATTTAACGGGGTTTGATAATTATAATCTTGATGACGCATTGGCCTTTTATGGGCAAAATAATACCAAAGCGCCAAAGGCAAAATTCTTTTGCGCAAGTGCTGATTGGATGCTAGGAATTGGCGCAAGCCGTGCATTACAAGTTGCAATATTAATCGCATCGGGGGTTGAATATTTACGCGCTGGTGAAAATAAAGGCTTTACCCCATCGCAGATTAATAAAGCCCTTTTATTCCAAATTGGCATTGATGGTCAGGTTATTTTAGAAATTGCAAAATTGCGTGCAATTCGCACTTTATGGGCAAAAGTTGGCGCGGCGATTGATGAAAATCTTCCAATGGATTTACAGGCAATTGTTTCATCCGAAATGCTTGAGGATGAAAATCCACATACAAATATTTTGCGCATTGCAAATGCTTGCTTTGCGGCGGGTGTGGGCGGCGCAAATATTATTACCACGCGCTCTTTCGAACCTGATCCTGAAAAGGAAAATGAATTCACACGCCGTATCGCGCGCAATACGCAAATCATTCTTGCCAATGAAAGCAATATTGCACGCGCAAATGACCCAGCAAGCGGTTCATATGCATTTGAAGCCTTAACAAGTGAAATTGCGAAAGACGCATGGTCAATAATTCAAGAAATTGAAAAAGCAGGTGGTTTTTCAAAAGCCATTAAATCTGGCTTTATTGCAAAGAAATTGGGGGAATAAATGGGAAAGTTACCTAATTTTGCGGATGTTTCATTTGAAGAAATCAACATCAAAGCCCAAGAAGTTTCAGGCGATGTTTGGCAAACCCCCGAAGGTATTGCGGTCAAAAAATCATATTCACCAAGTGATATTCAATCCCAAGAATATATAAACACCCTTCCCGGCCTTGCACCATTCATTCGTGGCCCATACCCAACAATGTATGTTGGTCAACCTTGGACAATACGCCAATATGCAGGCTTTTCAACCGCCGAAGAATCCAATGCTTTTTACAAACGCAATTTGGCGCAAGGGCAAAAAGGGCTTTCGATTGCATTCGATTTAGCAACCCATAGGGGTTATGATTCCGATCACCCACGTGTAACGGGTGATGTTGGTATGGCGGGTGTGGCGATTGATAGCATTTTGGACATGCGCACATTGTTTGACGGAATTCCATTGGATAAAATGTCGGTTTCTATGACGATGAATGGCGCGGTTTTGCCAATTCTTGCGCTTTTTGTGGTCGCTGGCGAAGAACAAGGGGTTAAGCCCGAACAGCTTACTGGCACAATTCAAAACGACATTCTAAAAGAATTTATGGTGCGTAATACTTATATTTACCCGCCATTGCCATCAATGAAAATCATTTCGGATATTTTCGAATATACGTCAAAAAATATGCCAAAATTCAATAGCATATCAATCTCTGGCTATCACATGCAAGAAGCGGGTGCGACGGCGGATTTGGAACTTGCCTATACTTTGGCCGATGGCATGGAATATTTGCGCGCGGGTATGGCGGCGTGTATGGATATTGATACTTTTGCACCGCGCCTTTCCTTCTTTTGGTCAATTGGCATGAATTTCTTTATGGAAATTGCCAAAATGCGCGCCGCGCGCGGCCTTTGGTCAAAGATTGTAAAAAATATGGGTGCAAAAAACCCAAAATCTTTGCCACTTAGAACCCATAGCCAAACCTCTGGTTGGTCGCTAACTGCGCAGGATGTTTATAATAATGTCACACGCACCGCAGTTGAGGCAATGGCGGCGGCGCATGGACATACGCAATCACTTCACACAAATTCACTTGATGAAGCCATTGCCCTTCCAACAGATGCATCGGCAAAAATCGCACGCGATACGCAAATTATCTTGCAAAAAGAAGGCGGCGCAACCACGCCAATCGACCCATGGGGTGGCAGCTATTATGTTGAAAGCCTTACCCAAGAGCTTGCCGATAAAGCATGGAAACATATTGAAGAAGTTGAAAAAGCTGGCGGCATGGCAAAAGCCATTGAAGCAGGCATTCCAAAACTTCGCATCGAAGAAGCCGCGGCCCGCACACAAGCGGCAATTGATAGCGGCAAACAAATGGTGGTTGGTGTCAATTGCTACCAAGTTGAAAATGAAGAATTACCGCCTGTTCTTAAGGTTGATAATACTGCCGTTCGTATGGCGCAACTTGAAAAATTGGCTCGCCTTCGCGCCGAACGTGATGAGGCGAAGGTAACAGAATGTTTAGCTGCCCTTACCGATGCGGCGCGCACAGGAATTGGCAATTTGCTTGCGCTTTCAATTGATGCAGCGCGCGCAAAGGCAACAGTGGGCGAGATTTCTTATGCGCTTGAAAAAGTATTTGGTCGCCATGAAGCAATTCCAAAAATGCCACGCGGTATTTATGCCGATACAATGGGCAAAAGTGAGCCAAATTTTGAAGCCGCCAAAGCCAAAGTTGCCGCCTTCACCAAAAAACACGGCCGCCCACCAAAAGTTATGGTCGCCAAAATGGGGCAAGATGGGCATGATAGGGGGCAAAAAGTTGTTGGAACCGCTTATGCCGATTTAGGGTTTGACGTGGTGCTTGGCCCATTATTCCAAACCCCGCAAGAGGCCGCAAAGTTGGCCGCTAAAGAAAATGTTCATGTGGTTGGTGCATCTTCACTTGCGGCAGGGCATTTAACCCTCGTTCCTGAATTGCGTTCCGAACTTGCAAAACTTGACCGTTCGGACATTGTAATCGTAGTTGGCGGCGTAATTCCGCCCGATGATGTACCCGTTCTCAAACAAATGGGCGCGGCAAGCGTTTATCCACCGGGGACAATTATTTCAACTTCCGCGCTTGAATTGATTGATATTTTGAATAATCGATTGGGGTAGTTTATCCCCCAATCGCTCTATAAACATTATAAACGCTGGTGATTGTTAAAACTGCGCCGACCAAGAATAATAATTGTTTTGGTTTAATTTTCTTTGCCAATAATGCGCCAAATGGGGCAGCTATTAGGCCACCAACAAGCATGCCAATAATAATATTGGTAAAGCTTTGAAGGCCGATTGTGAAAATAAAGGTTGCCGAAATTGCGGCGGTTACAAAAAATTCAACCGTATTAACCGTGCCAATGGTTTTCCTTGGGTCTGTATTTTGAATTAAAAGATTGGAGGTTACAACAGGCCCCCAACCACCACCGCCTGCGGCATCCAAAAACCCACCCAAAAGACCAAGCGGTGCGGCAACTTTGGCTTTTGCAAATTCTTTTTTGTCATCAAAATGAATTGCCCGATAAAGAAGATAAACCCCAATACATGATAGATAAGTCATAACAAATGGCTTGGCGACTTTGGCATCAATTGAAGATAAAATATAAGCACCTAAAACACCGCCAATTACGCCAGGGATTGCAAGACTTGCAAATAATTTCCAATCAACATTTTTATGTAAAACATGGGAAATTCCCGATGCACCGGTTGTAAATACTTCGACCAAATGAATTGATGCCGATGCTTGCTTTGGGCTTACTCCAACAATTGCCACCAAGATGGTCGATGAAATAACGCCAAATGCCATTCCCAAGGCACCATCGATTAATTGTGCAAAGAAACCTGCCGCTACAAAGGGAATGATTTCATAAATTGTCTCTATATGTAACGACATTTTCTTTCCTTACTAATACCTTGCACTCAAACTTATACCATAAGTTCGTGGTTCGCCCACATCCCCTACGATTAAGCCTGTTGAGCCGCTTTGTGTGGTTAATTGATTGAAATATTTGGTGTCTTGGGCATTTTTAACCCAAATTCCAATATCCCAATTTTTTGAAGTGCGAATACCCGCACGCAAATTGATTAAATTATAACCATCAATCCACGTATATGCCGATGGTGTTGGGCTTGATGAAAATTTACTTCTGATTGAGCCATCAATTCCAAGATAGATTTCATCATCTTGGGTGATTAATTTGGTTGGAATATTACGCTCTATTCCCCATGATGCACTATATTTTGAAATCCCTGGTAAAACCTGTCCCGAAATATCGGAAACTGTCGCGGTTCCACCCGAATTTTCAAGTGCGATTGGCGCATTAGGGAAACTTATATATTTGCCATCAGTAAAGGCAAGATTGGCAAAGAAACGCCATTTATCATTCGGCCTGTATGATGAATCAATTTCAAGCCCTTGAACCCGAACTTTTGGCACGCTCGCCAAAACCCCGCGCAAAGTTGATGAACCAGATGCCGCAAGCTGAACAGTGGCTTGATAATCTTCAATATCCGAACGATAAACCGCAGTATTAATTGTTACCTTTTTATCCAAGAATTGAGTTTTTAATCCCGCTTCATAATGATTAATGGCTTCAGGGGCCACAGTTGCAAAATCTTTAACCGCAGGAAGCCCATCCGAACCATTTGGAATACCATTTAAATTTATCCCGCCTGACTTAAAAGTCTTGGCATAAGTTGTATAAAATAAAACATCAGGTGCGGCCTTATATGATAAAGTTATATCACCCGATAAATTTGTATCTTCAAAATTTGCAACATAGAATGACGGCGCTAATTGATTATTTTGAATGGTTTTTAAAACCGAATTTGTAGTCGCAAGGCCACCGCTTACCAAGGCATTATAATAAGAATCTTTTTGATCATAATTATATCGAAGGCCAGGTTCGATACTTAGTTTATCATTCAAATGCCATGTAAGACGCCCAAAAATTGCCGCGCTTTTTGTATCAAGCCTTACATCACTAGTTTGGGTAAGGCCGTTTAAAACAGATGAATAATCGGCATAAGTATGATGCCCCAAAACCGCATCGAGTGCCGAATTGGTCGCCGCATTCGCGGGGCCATTTAACCAAAAACTTGCCGCAGAGCCAAGCGCGGTATTACCAGATGACCTAATCTTTTGTTGAAAATAAAATAGACCCGCAACATATTCGAATTTATCATTGATTTTTTTGTTATATCTAAATTCCTGTTGCCATTGTTCGGAATCGGATGGATTTGCTGAAACTGTTGTAATTGGCAAACCAATCCAATCGCGGTCATTCGACGGGCGCCATGACCATGTTCGCCATGCGGTAACACTTGTAAGATTGCCGCCCGCAACTTTCCAATTTGCTTTAAGCGATGCGCCGCTATTATGTTGCAAGCCTTTGGTTTGGCTATCATGGTCAACCAAGCGGTCAAATGGGTCTGTGCTTGGAACATTATAATTAAAGAAGGCCGCCAATGCATTATATTGGCGATTTGCCGCGCGCAAAGTTGGCGCAACACGAACATAGACCTGCCCTGTACCATTTGGCTTTTGCGATGTATAATCGCCATAGAATGTTAAATCAAAATCATCATTCGGCTTCCAAAGAATTTGACCGCGCGTGCTAAAGTTATTTAATTCATTCACTTTTTCATGGCGCGCAATATTATATGAAAGGCCATCACGTTTTGTATATGATGTTGATAATCTTGCACGAATTGTTTCGCTTAAGGGCCCTGAAACCGAACCTTTCACTTGAACGAAATTCTCATTGCCATAATTAACATTGGCGCGCGCTTCGAAGGTTGAAGATGGCGGGCGGGTTGAAATATTTATTGCCCCTGATGTTGTATTTTTTCCGTATAAAGTGCCTTGGGGTCCGCGTAATACTTCAACTTGGGCAACATCAACAAAATCAACGGCGGCGGATGCGGCGCGCGCATAATAAACATCATCAATATAAAAACCGACGCCCTGTTCAATACCATCATTTGTAAGGCCAAATGGCGCGCCAAGTCCGCGTATATTAATTGTCGTATTACGTTGGTTTTGCGAATAAAATTGCAAAGTTGGCAAAGATTGTTGAAGTTTTGCGGTGTTAAAAGTGCCTGATTGCTCAAGCAAGGCGCCAGAAATCGCGGATACTGAAATTGCCGAATTTTGTTGGGTTTCAACGCGGCGTTTGGCGGTAATAATTATTTCTTCGCTATCTGTTGGCGGCAAATCATCGGCAATTGAATTATTGGATGAAAAAATAATCGCCATTGTACTAATACCAAATAATAGCTTTCTTGAATCTATGGGCATATCAAACTCTAAGTAAAAAGTTATATGCCTCCAGTTTTCTGGTCAGCAATGAAGTTAAAGGATGTCTCAATCTAACGAGGGGGAAGAATTAATCGTTAAATCGCAGCCTTTCGGTTACATCAACTTGGACAACACGGCTTTCGTGAACCGTCAAAGTTATAGAACCGAAACTTAAGTTCGACAGAGCTTCACCTACTTTTTCGAGAGGTTTTGAATAATCACGCACGTTTGAACGGCCTAATGTCTTCTTTTCATCTGATGACATGAACACTCCCATGATAAAACACTGCCGATATGTTTCGGCAAAAACAGGGTAATGTCAACTAAAAAGATAGACAATGATAAAAAATAGAAATGGAAACTATTGTCATAGTCAAAAAAAGAATTATTTTTTACACTTCTATTTTATCTGCCAAAGTAATTTTATCGAGAATCGCAGCAGTCTCATCGCGCACCATAAGCATTAATGCACGGGTTCGACATTCCCCCTCCTCTACGCAATTTTTGCATTTTTCATATGCAAAGCGACTGGCACATGGCACAAGCGCCAAAGAACCGCGCGTTATTCTTATAATATCACCATAGGAAATGTCACATGGTGCAATCGCTAATTGGCACCCGCCATCAGGGCCACGTTGCGACTTAACAATGCCTTCCCGATTTAGTTCAGAAAGTATAATTGTTAAAAACTTAAGCGGAATATTTTGCTCACTCGCAATTTGTGAAACGGGAATATTACCCCCGCCGTAATTATCGGCAAGGTGTTGCAATGCCCGAATAGAATATTTTGTTTTTTGCGAAAGCATTTTTAATCTCTACTTAATCGATAGATAAAGCATAATTTAAAATTGTAAAACTATATTTAAACTATCTATTTTATGCCTAAAAAAGCAGCATTATTTTAGCTTTTTCTAATTCAGTTAAACAAATTTTAAACTTAAAACATAATAAGGGCTTAAATAGGTGAGAACATGTTTAACATTTTAAAAAAGAACAAAGACAGTAACTTACGGGTAACCGAAGAAACTAATTTCGTAGCTCCAACTTTCGAGCATGTTGATTTATCCCCTGTTGAAAGTGTTTTAAACCGACAGAAGGTGGATATAGATACGACTTCACCTAAAATTCTAAGCCTTGTGAAGCTGGCACATGAGAGATTGGCGCAATCAGATAGAAATTCTCTAATTTCTGCTGTTAATGGATCGGCGAACGCAAGCAATATTCAAGCGTCTATTGCCCGTGCTTATTCAGAAGTTACAAAAAGCGAATCTGAAATTAGCGTTATGGCGGCGGCAGTCGAAGAATTAACCGCTTCTATTAGCCAAATCGCAGACCTTGCACAAAGAACCGACCAATCGCTTGAAGAATCTGCAGGCAAAGCAAATCAAGGTGCGCAAGAAGTTGAACTTGCTGCCCAATCAAGCCAAAGCGTAACACAGGCACTTTCACTTGTTGACCAAGATTTGAACAATCTAAACGCGGTTGCGATTGATATTAAAGATATGGCGCAAGAAATTGATGCCATTGCATCGCAAACCAATCTTCTTGCGCTTAACGCAACTATCGAGGCAGCACGCGCAGGTGAAGCCGGCAAAGGTTTTGCTGTCGTTGCACAAGAAGTTAAACAATTATCGGCACAAACTGCAAAATCAACTGAAAATATTCGTGCCCGTATTGGTCGCCTTGAGGCTGCGTTAAATGCAATCTTTGGCGCAATCAATTCGGCGAAATCGGCTGCAAATGATGCGCAAGAAGCAGCATCAAAAGCAAGCGAAAGCGTTACACAAGCATCACAAGGTGTTCAGGTTGGCGCCGAAGGCGTTGCAAATGTTGCACAAGTTCTTTCTGAACAATCACAAGCAGTGAATGAATTAAGCGAAGGCATTAATCGCGCGGCGCAATCATCAAAAGATGCAAAACATTTGATTGAAGATTCAGTAAGCCTTGTTGCAGAATCTGAAAAAGCCATCACTTTTGAGCTTGATAATTTAGAAAAAATTGGCGTTGAAAATTACGTATTATATCGCGCAAAATCAGACCATTTATTATGGAAAAAACGCTTGGCAAGCCTATTATCAGGCATGTCAGCCTTAAGCGAAAGCGATTTAGCGGATCACCATATGTGCCGTCTTGGTAAATGGTGGAATAATTTCAAAGCAAGTGCAAACACTTTATCGCCAAACTTCCTTGCAATTGAAGAGCCGCACAAACGCGTTCACGAAAATGGCAAAGAAGCAGCAAGACTTTATAATGCTGGCGATAGAATTGGTGCTTTCGAGGCATATCATAGAATGGATGCCGCTTCATCAGAAGTTGTTGCCAAACTTGACGCATTAATTGCAGAAAACGAAGCAAAATAATTATTTTAATATGAAATTAAAAAGGCCACCAAATTTGGTGGCCTTTTTTTCGTGAAGATTATTTCGAATTAATAAACACCTTGACCAACGCCGCCATCAACATACATGCTTGATTTGAATGTTGTATATTGGCTTGATTGTTGGCTTTGAACTTGGCGTGTGTAAGTTTGCTGACGCGCAAGCATTAGATATTTGATACCTGGGCCAAAACGGCGAAGCAATGATCTTTCATTACAATTTGCGGCAACTTTTTGCGCAACGCATGTAATATTGCCGCCCGCATAAGATAAAGCCTGTCCTTTGGTGCAAGTTAGGTTTTTACCACCATCAAAAACTGCTTTACCATCAACCATACGGCCCATTGTGACTTCCATATAAGTGCCAGCCATACAGCGATAAACTTCGCCATTGAATTCAGCGCCAACTTTATCATCGCCATTTACGCGTGATGCAGGATGTGGAACGCCAGTATCATCCATACAAACGGCACGTATTGGCACAATTTCAGTAACGGTTTTTGTTTCGGTTACTTGCTCCATACTCGCGGCTTGACCGCCGCCAACATTTAGGCCTTCAATCATACCATTATAAACAGGTGCAGGTGCCATATAAGCACCGCCGCCGCCGCCATAATAAGCAACGCCACCAGAAGAATAAGAACCATAAGAAGCGCCAGAATTTACATAAGTATTTCCGCCAACAACAACATTGTTTCCGCCGATTACTGTTCCGCCTACATTATAATTAGTGCCGCCAACATAAGTGCCGCCAACATTAACACCAACATTTGATGATGGAACATAAATTCCCGGAACACCCACGATTTGGCTATTAGCAGTACCGCAGCAACCGCCATTGCCTGAAACTACAGGGATATTAGTAATCCCACCATTAAAGCTACCAGAGCCACAGCAATCACCCGCAAATGCTGCACCACTTAAAAGTGATAATAATGCACCCGCTGTTATGTATCGAATTGAAACACTCATTTATCTTCTCCACGAAAGTTACAAAACGATTATGCAAATTCAATGCCAAATTTATTATAAGCAAAATGAATTTAATTAAAAAGTTTCGCTTTTCATTATAATTTATTCAGCAAGTTTATTAGCAAATAAAGGTTTCAATTCCTTTATTTTGGGTTTCACGGATTATTAAGCATAAATCTTATGTTACCGAACAGTCCAGTTTTGGTGCAAAATCAGTGGCTCGCATCAAAATGATGCTAAATTCAACTATATGGTGTGAAAAACATGTATCAATAAGCCCAAAAGTTGTGGCACGCAAAATGCAATTGTCATGGGGTAAGTTTTTTTAATTAGGATGAATAAATGCAATTTGCTGCCCTACACCCTGAAACCCGTCTTATGCTAAACTCTTGGCGTGCGCTTAATGGTTTTGAAAATGATGAGATTGCGCAAAATATTAAATCGCGCGATGCATCTTCTTTAGTTGATCGACTTTTTATGGCACAACGTGTTGGCGAAGGTATATTCACTTTCACAACCATCGGCAAAGACCTTAAGGTTTGGACTGGTCGTGATTTACGCGACCATGAAATCGGATCTTTATTCTTTGGGCCTGATAAAGTTTTGGTTCGCGCATTATTAGAAAGCGCAGTTTCAACGCCAGGGCCCGCAATGGCACGCATTGCAGCCTTTGGCGCAGGAAGCGGTCAAAGAACTGATATTGAAATTGTATTCCTTCCACTATTGGAAAAAAATGGCACAAAACGCGTGCTTGGGCTATTCCAACCAATTGCCGCTAATGTTTCAATTTCGCGACCTGCATTGCGCTTTTCATTAACGGCATTATTACCACCCGACCCACAAATGCCAACAAGACCAGAATTGAAAGTTGTTGCAACGAATTAAAAAATGCCCCCAAATTGGGGGTATTTTTATGCCTTACCCAAAATCATATCCGCGCCATATTCGGCGATTGCGATTGTTGGGGCATTGGTGTTGGCGCCAACTATTCGTGGCATGATTGATGCGTCAATTACGCGAAGGTTTTCAATATTCCTTACGCATAGTTTTTCATCAACAACTGATTCTTCATCAGAACCCATTCGGCACGTTCCAACAGGGTGGTAAATGGTTTCGGCATTGGCGCGAATGAAAGCGTCAATTTCATCATCGCTTTGAATATTTGCACCAGGTTCATATTCTTTGGTATTTTCAAAGGCAGGTTGCGAAAAAATACGCCGCGCCATTTTCACACCAAGGCGCATAATTTCCATATCTTTTTCAGTTGCCAGATAATTTGCCACAATGCGCGGCGCAGAATGTGGATTTGCATTCTTTAGCGTAATTTCACCACGCGATTCAGGATATAAATTACACACATGAAGTGTGAAACCATCTTTTTTAATTTTTGTTTTATTATGGTTTTTTAAAAGACCGTTTATAAAATGAAATTGCAAGTTTGGGCGATGTAATTCATCATGGGATTTGGCAAAACCACCCATTTCAAGGAAGTTTTCACGCCCGAAACCCTTCTTTAAGAAAATATATTCAAGGCCGATTTTAATCTGCTTAAGACCACTTGCCAATGAATTATACGTAATCGGCAATGATGTTTCCTGT
>CAZKYS010000053.1:0-16340 GCA_964557085.1 uncultured Caulobacteraceae bacterium | reverse complement strand
GATGTTGCACCGAACCTTCATTTTCCAAAATAGAAGTCCAAGTTTCGGTATTATCTTTACCTTTTGTTGCAAGCAATTTTTGCAATGCTTGGTTTTTCACAGAAAAAGAGCCAGACAAGGTTTTGTGGGTATAAATATTCGCAGGGATTGGTTCAATACCCGCCGAAGTTCCACCACAAATGATTGAAATAGATGCAGTTGGTGCAATCGCCATTTTATGGCTAAAGCGCGCCATAACACCAGATTCAGCAGCATCAGGGCAAGGGCCGCGCTCATGCGCAAGTTTAACCGATGCTGCATCCGCTTTTGTGCGAATATGTTTGAAAAGGCGATTATTCCATGATTTTGCCATCGCGCTTTCCATTGGCACACCCATATTTTGGAAGAATGAGTGAAGACCCATAACCCCAAGGCCAACCGAACGCTCACGAAGGGCTGAATATTTTGCCGCCGACATTTCATCAGGTGCGCGAATGATAAAATCTTCAAGAACATTATCAAGGAAGCGCATTACATCTTCGATAAAGCCTTCATCATCTTTCCATTCAAGGAATTTTTCGGCATTCAAAGATGACAAACAACAAACAGCGGTGCGATCATTATCTAAATGGTCTTTGCCAGTATGCAACATAATCTCAGCACAAAGATTTGATTGGCGAACTTTAAAGCCAAGGTTTTTCTGATGCTGTGGCATTTGTTTGTTAACAGTATCAACAAATAGCAAATATGGTTCGCCAGTTTGCAAACGAAGCTCAAGGATTTTTTGCCACAATTCACGGGCACGAATTTCACGAACTTTTTCACCTGTTTTCGGGCTAATAAGGCCAAACATTTGATCGTCGCGCACCGCATGCATGAATTCATCTGTAATATTAACGCCGTGATGAAGGTTCAAAGATTTGCGGTTAAAATCACCCGCCGGTTTGCGAATTTCCAAGAATTCAACGATTTCAGGATGGTGGCAATCAAGATAAACCGCAGCAGAGCCACGGCGCAAAGAACCTTGTGAAATTGCAAGCGTTAGTGAATCCATAACGCGGATAAAAGGAATAATGCCAGAAGTATGACCATTGGTTGCAATCTTTTCACCAATAGAGCGAACACCACCCCAATAAGTGCCAATACCGCCACCATTTGATGCAAGCCAAACATTTTCATTCCATGTTTGCACAATGCCATCAAGCGAATCATCAACAGAGTTTAAGAAACAAGAAATAGGCAAACCACGCGCCGCACCACCATTAGAGAGCACAGGGGTAGCAGGCATAAACCAAAGTTTCGAAATATAATCATAAATACGTTGCGCATGTTCGATATCATCAGCATAGCATGTTGCAACGCGCGCAAACATGTCTTGAAACGATTCACCAGGAAGCAAATAACGATCTTCAAGGGTTGTTTTACCAAAATCAGTAAGTAAATCATCGCGCGAACGATCAATGACAACTTTTTCAACTAAAGACAGGCGCACAGGGCGCGGTTTACCACGGCGCTCCTCACGGCGAGAGGGTTTTGCACTTGTGTCGATTTGGACTGCTCTATCCATATTTGCCATTTGTCTCTTAACCCTTTGGTTTTCTTTAAAAATTAATCTCAAGCCCATTCTTGGCTTTTTTAGACACAAAAATATTGTACACAAAAACTGGTTTTTGCGTTAGATATTTTTGGCTTCTTGCCTAGATGATGTGGTAGCTATGTGCCCCCGACCACAAGATATAGTGGTATCAAGTCGCGCCTTTGGTCAATATACTTTTTCACACTAAAGTGGTTTTTTCTATTAACAAATCCTTAAGTGCCCAATTTTTCGGTATAATTTGTTAATA
This sequence comes from uncultured Caulobacteraceae bacterium, assembly GCA_964557085.1. Classification (GTDB taxonomy): domain Bacteria; phylum Pseudomonadota; class Alphaproteobacteria; order Caulobacterales; family Aquidulcibacteraceae; genus Pseudaquidulcibacter. The sequence goes on along the minus strand of CAZKYS010000053.1, from coordinate 14,517 downwards.
CTTTTTGCAGAGAAAATTTTTCGCTTTTAACACGAATCATACTGAAGAGTCACAAAAAAGAGGGTCAAGAAAAATAGTGCGAAATTTTTGAAGTTTTCAACAAGAAAAAACGCGCAAAAAAGATTCGCTTCATTTTGCGCGCGAAATGATTTCTATTCCCAAATTGGCAAAGTTTCTTTGCCATAAATCTCGTCATAAGTTTGGCGTGGGCGCACGATTTGCCACTTATCACCATTTACCATTACTTCGGCGGCAAGTGGGCGCGAATTATAATTTGATGCCATTGAAAAACCATAAGCACCCGCCGACATAAACACCACCAAATCATCTGGATTTATTGGCTCGACATTTCTGTCTTTTGTGAAAGTGTCGCCTGTTTCACAAATTGGTCCAACAATTGTTGTTGGCATTAAATTTGTTGAATCTAAAGCCTTTTTAACGGGAAGCATTTGGTGATACGCCTCATATAATGCAGGGCGCATCAAATCATTCATCGCCGCATCAAGCACGCAAAATTCCCGCCCACCATTTTCTTTTGTAACCACCGCACGCGTCAAAAGCACACCCGCATTAGCGGAGATTAAGCGCCCTGGTTCAATTTCAATTTCAATATCCAAATCGCCCAAAACACGCTTTACCATCGCGCCATAAGCTTCAAGGTCTGGGCCCTCAAAATCATCCTGATAAACCGCTGCAAGGCCGCCGCCCAAATCAAGGCGTGAAACCTTAAAACCTTTGGCGCGAAGGTCATGAACCATTTGTGCTAAAACCTTATATGCAGCCTCAAAAGGTGCGATTTCGCTTATCTGACTACCGATATGTACGGCAAGGCCGCAAGCGCGAATTCCGCTTAGGTTTTGTGCCTTTTCATAGAGTGAAAAGGTGCGCTCAACAGAAATTCCAAATTTTGAAGTTGCATAGCCCGTTGATATTTTTTCATGACCGCCAGCAGCAACATCGGGATTTACCCGAAACACTATATCTTGTGTATGCCCCAAATTGGTTGCAATTCGCGAAAGTGTTTCTAATTCTTGAATTGATTCAATATTAATTTGATGAATTTGGTTTTTAACCGCAAATTCAAGCTCGGCCCGTGTTTTACCAACGCCAGAAAAAACGATTTTATTGGCTGGCACACCTGCGTTTAAGGCGCGCCTTATTTCACCTTCTGAAACCGTGTCTGCGCCCGCGCCCAATTGGGCAAGTGTATTTATAACCGCGCGGTTTGAATTTGATTTAATTGCAAAAGCAATTCGTGCATTCACACCCGAAAGGCATTTTTCAAGAATTTTATAATGATGCTCTAGGGTTGCTTTGGAATAAATATAGGTAGGGGTTCCAACTTTGTCGGCAATTTCACGTAGTGGAACAGATTCGGCGCAAAATTCGCCATCGATATAAGAAAAATGTCTCATGCGGGAAAACTCATTATTATAGAGTGAAAATTAATTGGATTTTTGTTTGGCGTCTTCTTCTACCTTTTGTTTTTCCAATTGGGCATCTTTTGCCTTTTTCTCCTCATATTCTTTTTTTGCAGGGCCCCACATTGGCGGCGCAGGTTTTAAATCACCCTGAACGCCACATGCGCTTACAAAGGCAAAGCCACAAAGCATTGTAATAATTTTCACCAAGGATTTTGCGCTTTTATTAGACATTTGCCAATTTTTCTTTCCATTTTTGCACTTGAGCCAAAACATTTTTTGGCGCAGTGCCACCATAAGAAACACGTGAGTTCACCGATGCTTCAACGCTTAAAAGGTTGATTGCATCTTGGTTTATTCTTTTATCTATTTGCTGCATTGCTTGCAATGGCATATCGCAAAGTTCGCCAATATTATTATCTTCGGCATATTTAACCACCGCACCAACAATATGATGCGCCTCGCGGAATGGAATTTGATGGGCGCGAACAAGCCAATCGGCAAGGTCGGTTGCGGTTGAATAGCCAAAGGTTGCGGCTTTGCGCATATTATCACGTTTGAATGTGATTTTTTCTATCATGCCAATACTTGCGGTAATACAAAGCCAAAAATCTTCAAACGCACCAAAGGTAAGGCTTTTATCTTCTTGCAAGTCTTTTGAATAAGTAAGCGGCAATGCCTTTAAAATCATCAAAAGCGCCTGATAATTACTGCCAATCCTTGCCGCTTTTGCACGAATTAATTCAGCCGCGTCAGGATTACGTTTTTGTGGCATTATTGAAGATCCAGTTGACCAATCATCCGACAATCTTGCAAATCCAAATTGTGCAGATGTCCAAAGCACAATCTCATCGGCAAGGCGCGATAAGTTCACACATGAAATCGAAATTGCCGCCAAGGCCTCTAATGCAAAATCACGCGAACCAACACCATCCATTGAATTTGAATTTGGGCCATTAAAGCCAAGTTCTTTTGCCGTCATTTCACGGTCAATTGGATATGGCGTTCCCGCCAAGGCAGATGATCCTAAAACACATTCGCCCGCATTTTCACGGGCATTTTCAAGGCGCTTTATGTCGCGCGCCAACATTTCAACATAAGCAAGCAAATGATGCCCAAGGCTTACGGGCTGCGCGGTTTGTAAATGTGTGAACCCTGGCATAATGGTTTGCACCTCACCCTCGGCGCGATTTACCAAGGTTTTTTGCAAGGCGCGCAATTGATTAATTGTGCTTTCAAGGGCACGGCGCGTCCAAAGTTTGAAATCATTTGCCACTTGGTCATTACGCGAACGACCAGTATGCAGTCGCTTTCCCGCTTCGCCAATATCTTCGGTAAGGCGCGCTTCGATATTAAGGTGGATGTCTTCAAGTTCAACCGAAAATTCAAAATCATTATTTTCAATTTTCACGGCAATTTTTTTAAGGCCTAAATGAATTGCATCCCTATCATCATTTGAAATAACACCAGTTTTTGCAAGCATATTTGAGTGCGCCAAAGAACCATCAATATCTTCACGCCACATTTTTTGATCAACACCAATAGAGGCGTTAATTGCCTGCAGCGCATCAGACGGTAAAGTTGCAAAACGCCCGCCCCACATTTTTTGACCTTTGGTTTCATTCTCTTTAGACATTTTTGGCCTTCAAAAACTTCTTTGCTGTGTTAATAGATGGGAATGGAAAATAAAAATCATACCAAATTCAAGAGCCTTCGCACCATTTTATGGATTTTAGTGGTGGTGGCGCTTGGGTTTATTTTATACCAAACCAATTTGCGCGCCCGCCATAGCATTAATGGCAACCCTTTGCAAAGCTATCAAAAGGGAAGTTTTGCTGCATTGGAAGTTTTGCCCAATCCGCCATCAATTGATGCACATAAATTTTTTGATAAAAATGGCAAAGAAATCACGCTTTCGCAAATTCAGGGCAAAATTAAAATTGTAAATATTTGGGCAACATGGTGCCCGCCATGCGTTCGCGAAATGCCCGAACTGGCGCAATTTGCGCAAAATCACAAATCCAAAGGCGTGATTGTAATTCCAATTTCAATCGACAAACCCGAAGAAAAAGAAAAAGCGCAAAAAAAACTTAATGAATTATCGAGTGGGAAATTGGATTTTTACCAAGACCCCAAAATGGAATTACCCTTTGCCCTTGGTGTTAAAGGCTTTCCAACAACCATAATTTATGATGAAAACAATAAAGAAATTGCCCGCATACCATCGACCCCAAAATGGGATGGCGATGAGGCAAATGGTCTTGTTGATGCTTTGCTGAATAAAAAAGCGAATTAAGCGGCTTTTTTTGATTTTTCATGGTTCACATAAAAATGATGCGCCATTAAATCGGCAAGAATATGTGCATCTAAATCATGATGCACTGTTTCAAGCGCTAAATCGGCAAAATCCTCTGGGAAGCGTGTGCCACGGCGTGATGAAATTAGCGCATGGGCAAAGTCTGCTGAAAATTCTGGATGCGCTTGGCAAGTTAATGCGCAATCATCTTCATAATGAAGCATTGCATGCGGTGTGAAGTCAGAACGCGCAATAGTTTTTGCATTTTTTGGCGCTTCTAATACTTGATCTTGGTGAGATACTAAAAGCGAAAGTTCGCGCTTGATTTCTTTGCCATCGGCAATATGGTCAATAACTTCATAAGTATGGCGACCAATACCCCAGCCTTGCGGGGCTTTTTCAACTTTGCCGCCATGCGCCTTGGCAATTAATTGATGCCCAAAGCAAATACCGCAATGCGGGATTTTTTGTTTTGCAGCCTCAATTACAAATTCCATTAAAGAGTTTATCCATGGTAAATCATCATAAACACCGTGTGGTGAGCCCATAATTACAAAGCCGTCGAATGTTCCAAATTTTGGTAATTCATCGCCGTTAATAAGCGAACAAGTGGTAAATTTTGCCATTGGCAAATATGGAAGCAGCAGATTTTCAAGCATCTGCGGATAATAGCCGAATGAATCATTAATCGGCGGCGGCGGGGTTCCAACTTCGATGCAATAAATTTTCATGTTTAAATTTTAACTCTGTTTGGTTAAAAATATGAAAATTATTGCGTTAAAATCAATATCGCGATTGGTATAAAGATGATTATTTTGCCTTATGCCTAATTTTTCACACCTCTTGGCTAAAATTTATCTAAAAAACCAATTTATGCGCTATAACCTAGTTAAATATCTTAAATGCACAAAATCTAATTATTCATGCCTTAATGATTGACCATTTCGTTTAAAGTATTATTAGAAAACAAAAATCTTTTTGACATTTGACGACTTCATACCAAAGCCTAGTTGAAACTATTTTTGAAATAGTATTTGTGAGGGCAAGTTTAGGGGAATTTAATGGCTGTTAATTCAAAAGCAGGCGGTAAAGCAAGGCCACTTTCGCCGCATTTGCAAATTTGGCGCTGGCACGTCACAATGGCTACTTCAATTTTGCACCGCGCAACTGGTGTTGCCAATTCGGTTGCACTTTTGCTTTTGCTAGCATGGATTTGCAGCCTTGCAGGTGGCGAAGAATCTTATGCTAATTTCCAATCAATAATCGGAAGCCCATTTGGGAAGCTGGTTTTGTTTGGGGTTTTGGTTTCAGTTTCATATCACTTATGGAATGGCGTGCGCCATTTATTCTTTAATTTAGGCATTGGCCTTTCAAAAGATGTTGCAAGCAAAACCGGCTGGGGCGTAATTATTATTGGCACTTTGGGCGGGGTTTTACTTTTCATTCTTGGCTTGATGGCAGCGGGGCGTTAAAAATGGCAAATCCAAATTCAGATTTACGCACACCTTTATCAAAAGCACGTGGCAATGGCGCATCTGGTCATGGCACTGAACACGTAATTCATCAGCGCGCACTTGCGGTTGGCCTTGGAATTGGTTTTGCATATTGTGCATTTTCAATTCTTTTTGGAACAAATCTTTCTTATGATGCTATGACAAATTGGTTTCATTCGGCATTTAATTCAACCATTATGGCTTTGGTTGTTATTTGTTCGGCATTCCACTTTGCATTGGGCGTTCAAGTTGTGATTGAGGATTATATCCACAAAGCAACCACAAAAATCATTCTTACACTTGGCACCAATTTCATGGCAGCCATTATCGCAATGGCGGGTGTATTCACTATTTTAAAAATATATCTAGGGGCATAAAATGACCAAAGCTTATAAATGGATTGACCATACTTATGATGTAGTTGTGGTTGGTGCTGGCGGCTCTGGCCTACGTGCCGCTTTGGGTTGCGCACAAGAAGGTTTGCGCACTGCATGTATTTCAAAAGTATTCCCAACCCGTTCGCACACTGTTGCGGCACAAGGCGGTATTTCTGCTTCTTTGGGCAATATGGGTGAAGATCATTGGCAATGGCACATGTATGACACCGTAAAAGGTTCAGACTGGCTTGGTGACCAAGATTCAATTGAATATCTAACCCGCAATGCACCAAAGGCAGTTTACGAACTTGAACATTGGGGCGTTCCGTTTTCAAGAACCGAAGAAGGCAAAATCTATCAACGTGCATTCGGTGGTATGACCCGCAATTTCGGCGAAGGCCCTGTGCAACGCACCTGCGCCGCTGCTGACCGTACTGGCCATGCAATGTTGCACACGCTTTATGGCAATAGTTTGAAATTTGATGTTGAATTCTTCATCGAATTTTTCGCCCTTGATTTGATTATGGAAGATGGCGTTTGCCGCGGCGTAACCGCAATGGATATGGCAACTGGTGAACTTCATCGTTACCGTGCACAACGCGTTGTTTTGGCAACTGGCGGTTATGGGCGTGCATATTTCTCTTGTACTTCTGCACATACTTGTACTGGTGACGGTAATGCAATGGTTCTTCGTGCGGGCTTGCCGCTTCAAGATATGGAATTTGTGCAATTCCACCCAACCGGTATTTATGGTGCAGGCTGCTTGATTACTGAGGGTGCGCGCGGTGAAGGCGGCTATCTAACCAATTCAAATGGTGAGCGTTTCATGGAACGTTATGCACCAACCGTAAAAGACCTTGCCCCGCGTGACATGGTTTCACGCGCAATGACAATTGAAATTCGTGAAGGTCGCGGCGTTGGTAAAAATAATGACCACATCTTCCTTCACCTTGACCACCTTGACCCTGCATTATTGCATGAGCGTTTACCGGGTATTTCTGAATCTGCGGCAATTTTCGCGGGTGTTGATGTAACCAAAGAGCCTATTCCTGTGCTTCCGACTGTTCACTATAATATGGGCGGCATCCCAACCAATTTCTTTGGTGAAGTTGTTCGCAAAAACGGCAAAAACCCTGATGAAGTGGTTGAAGGTCTTATGGCAGTTGGTGAAGCGGCGTGCGTTTCAGTGCATGGTGCAAACCGTCTTGGTTCAAATTCACTTATTGACCTTGTGGTGTTCGGTCGTGCGGTTGGCCTTCGCTGTGGTGAAGTTCTTAAAGCTGGTGCAACGCAACCTGCGATTAAAGATAGCCTTACTGAAAGCCATTTGGCGCGCCTTGATGCGACACGTAATGCAAATGGTGCAATTCCAACATCGAAACTTCGCCTTGAAATGCAAAAAATCATGCAAAACAATTGCGCGGTTTTCCGTACTTCTGAATCACTTAAAGAAGGTGTTGGCCTTATTGATGCAGCATTCGCAAAACAAGGTGATATTGGCATTAATGACCGCACAATGACATGGAATTCAGACCTTATCGAAGCGTTGGAATTACAAAATCTATTGGGTCAGGCCGTTGTTACTATGCATGGCGCAGAAAACCGCAAAGAATCACGCGGTGCACACGCCCATGAAGATTTCCCAAATCGTGACGACGAAAAATGGATGAAACATACTTTGGCAAATCTTGATTTAGAAACTGGCAAAGTAAAAATCGACTATCGCCCTGTTCACATGAACACGATGACAGACGAGATTAAAACCATTCCGCCTGCTGCGAGAAAGTATTAAAAACTTAAATCGCCGCCCTCGCTTCGCTCACTTAGCGATTTAGGATTAAAGCGGGCAAATATTTTTGAAAAGCGTGGTTTTCAAAAATATTTGACATTTTAGTTAGAAAAAGGGCGCTTCGATTGAAGCGCCTTTTTTGTTTTTAAATCTTTACCAATACCTAACCCGACCAGTATCGACATGCACAAAGTCTGATGACGCATAATATCCCACACCGCCGACGCGCATTTCTTTGGCTACGTTTCTTAGGTGTTTTAGGCGAACGCCGGGGACGCGGATGTCTATGGCTTTGCCAAGTAAGTGAAGGGAATGTTTTGCAACCCCGCTAGAGCGTTCGCGTAACATTGAATTAGTGGCGGGGGAACGATAGCCAGAAATTACGTTAAATTCGGTGTTAATTTCCAATTTGCGCCCAAGATTATCAAGCATATCCATAAGTGCAACATCCATATCAGTCATTTGGTCGTTGCGATAATCACGCAAAACTTTGTTAAGCTCTGCCATTGCATCGGGGATTAATTGGCCTGCTTCTTTATAGACCACTTTGGTCGATTCACCTGTATGGATATTATAAAGGCTTACACGGCGATAAGCAGGTTCAAGGCTTGTATCCGCGCCAATTGATTTAAGAATATCTTCTGGAAGCGGTGGAATTGCATCACGTTCAAAACGAATTGGATTTGGGGCATTATTTGCAAGCGCAGAATTGGCAAAACCCATTCCCATTAAACCAGCAGCAGACCCGATTGATAGTAATTTACGTCTATTAATCATAATATGTTAAACCTATCAATTAATTTCCCCTTTTCAAGGGGCAGCAACATTAACTTTTTGTTGCGCCATTTGTTTGTCTAAAATTTCATCATTATTTGGATTGCCATCAAGCAAGTTCGCCAATAACGGATCCCAATTATACACGTCTTGGGCAAAATGCACAAGGTTACCCTCATTTTGGTTATTTTCAACAAAGGCGGTGCGGTATAAAATTAATACTGGAACACGATTATTTAGCCTTACGGCTTGGGTTTTTACGGTTGAAGTAATTTCTTCAATTTTTGGCATATCATAACCCTGCGCACCCGCCAAAATTGATGCCAATTTTTTTGGCTCATCAAGGCGCACGCAACCATGACTTAGGGTGCGATTGGCAACAGAGAATAGATAATGGTTTGGCGTATCATGAAGATATACCGAATGGCGATTGTCAAAATCAAATTTCACACGCCCCAAAGAATTATTTGGCCCCGGGGGCTGCACCCTTTGACGGCCTTTGATTGATGCAGGTTTATACCATGGGGGATTGAAAATAATTCGGTGCACTTCTGATGCCAAAATTGGGGTTTTGGTTGAAACCTTACCTACAATCACATTCATATTTAATTTCGGCGCACTATTTTCATAATAGGTCAAATATTGGGTTGGAATATTGGCCTCGATTCGCGTTTGCGGATTATTTCGCGGCAACCATCTTTCGCGTTCAAGATTTAAATCAATTTGCGTCAATCTATCTTTTGCGCTTACATTTAATGCCTTGATTGTATTTTCATTTAATTCGCCACTTTGTTTAAGGCCATGCATTTTTTGATATAATGTAAGCTTGCTTTTTAGGCCTTCATCAAAATAATTTGGATCTTGGGGCGCGATTGTATTGTAATTTTCCTGCGCAAGGCGATTGCGCAATTTACCAATAATTTCATTGGTTTGTCCAAGTTTCAATGTGCCAACATTATTAATCAAAATAAAGCCGCCATTATTTACAATTTGCGCATATTGTTGGCGTGCACCCAAAAGCGCAAGATAGGCATCATGTCTTGGAATTATGTTTTGCGTCCAAGCATCAATTGCATCAATTGCTATTGCTTGGTCTAAATCAGTGGCAATATTGTCAGTTTTAGGACGCATATCCCAATCATAGCGCGCCTTTTGCCAATTCATGCGACCGCCATTAAAGTCTTTTGCAAGCTTGATTGCCGCATCCTTTAATGCCTGTTTTTGGGTATCATCAAGGCGCTTACCTTCATCAAGTTTGGCTTTAATTTGCGAAATATCATTCGCCACAAGACCGTGTGTTTTTGCACTTTCTATGAAAGAAATAAGGCTTTTTGCTTGGGAAGTTTTTAAACCTTCTTCACCCATTTCCAAGACATCACTTATGGCAGGGATTTTAACATCCTTATATTCAGATTTATCAGAATTATCAAAATTGGTTGTTCTTAATTTTATTGTTTTTTGCTTTGCACTATCTGACAATTCCATCCATGCGAAAGCACCAATAGAAAGTAAAGATAATAGAATAAAAAATATATGTCTTGGTTTCATTTTATTAAGCATAATTGGCGAGTGTAAAAAACCCATTAAACAAAGGGAAACTAACTATTAATAATTCAAATATGAGGTGATTTGTCGCCGATAATTTAACTAGACTATTGATGATTTTTTTGATTTAAAATCACATTATGAAAAAACAAAAACCCAAAAACCGCAAACCAAATAAAAAGCCTTCACTAAACAAAAGCGTTGTTTCACAAAGTGTTACAACAGGTAACCCACAAGTTACAAATATTGAAGAAGCAACCAAAGAAACCGTATGGGCTGAAGCGGTGGGCGGCGCACCACAATCTGCGCAATGCCCACATCATCAAAATGCAAAAAATAATAAAATTATTGCATATACTTTGGGTTTTCCACCTTCACCGTCACGCCCTGGGCCTGCACAGCGTGAATTTATGGATTCAACGTCAAATCGTTTTGCTTATCGTTGTTTGCCGCTTAATATTGCGAACCAATTTGGCTGGGAATTATTAAGCCCCTGCACTTTTGAGGCTGTGTGGAATGGAACAAGCGCTTCTGATGGGATTGAAATTACAATAATCGAAGATGGCTGGCCACAACCCGTTAGTCATTTTGGAAGCGGCGTTTTAACATTCCACATTAATCAATTATTCCGCACCCCACCCGGAATGCAATTAATGGTAACTGGGCCAATAAACAGACCAAAAGACGGCATTTATGCCATGAGCGGTGTAATCGAAACCGATTGGTCGCCTTATACTTTTACAATGAATTGGGTTATGACGCGCCCTTATTTCCCAATTCGCTTTGAAAAGGGTGAGCCATTTGCCCATATTTTGCCAATAAGCCTTTCCCAAATTGAAGAATTAGAGCCGGTTTATTTACCAATTGAATCTGTTCCACAATTGCACGAAGATTACGAACGCTTCCAAAAAAGCCGCAATGATTTCAATGAAGATTTAAACGATCCAGAATCGCAGGCAACAAAAGAAAAATGGCAAAAGGGCTATTTCCGTGGAAACCGTCCTGATGGCTGCCCTGTTGATGGTCAGGCGCATTGGACCAAACTTGATGTCAAAGCTTTCCCTGGTTCAAAAACTAGCAAGAAATAGTTTGTTGCTGCTTGAAGAAATCAAGCATGATTTCAACCGCTTGATTTGTATAATTTAAGTCAAACTTATGGGCGGGATGGATTGAATCACGTTCATCAAATGAATGTGTGGCTTTTTCAAAAAAAGTGTGCCCAATATCATGGCCTTCGCGTGATAATTTATCAATTGTTTGCATCGTAAGCGCATCACCAACCACAAAATCGCGGCCACAAACAATGAAATGGGCGGGGATTTTTAATTTCCAGCCCCTTGAATGCGAATGTGAGCCAGGGCCGCACCAAGGATATATACAAAATATCGATTTCAATTGATTGATATAATTTGGCTTATAATCCGATAAATATGCAAGGCTTCCGATTTCATCTTCACGTGCGATTGCATCCATTATAGTCCAGCCACCATGCGACCACCCTGCGGCATGAATTTGACTTTTATCGACCCAGTCTTGATATAATGCCCATTCAATTGCCGCCACTAAATCGCCCGCACGCTCTGAGCCACGTAATTGCAAGGTTGTACAGACGGTTGCGCCCGCTTCAATTTCCGAAATATTTCGCGGCGCAAAACTATCAACAACAATTGATGCAAAACCGTGTTGTTTTGCAACATTGGCAAATTCAGGCGCAACAAAAGCACGGCCGCAACCATGCAGCATGATAATGGTAGGAAATGGCCCATTTCCATCAGGTTTAACAATTTTAAAATGCGCGCTAATTCTTTTACCGCGTTTGTTTACGGTTTCTATTGGCACTCTAAACATTGAAAATCCCTATCCTTAAGTATGCACGATGCTGCATCTGCGAGATAGAATCAAGTAGGCAAACTGAATTATGATTCAGTTTAGCATAACTTAATGCCTAAAGTGGCGCTGACCCGTAAATACCATTGCAATTCCAGCTTCATCAGCGGCCTTAATAACTTCGGCATCACGCATTGAGCCGCCCGGTTGGATAACTGATGTTGCACCCGCCTCTATGGCCTCTAAAAGGCCATCTGCGAATGGGAAGAAGGCATCTGATGCAACCGCTGAACCTTTGGTTCTTGGGGCATCCCATTTTGCGATTGCTTGGGCATCAATTGCGCGCTTTGCGGCAATATAGGCCGAATCTTTGCGGTTCATTTGCCCTGCGCCAATACCTGCTGTTGCCAAATCTTTTACATATACAATTGCGTTCGATTTAACGTGTTTTGCAACTTTGAAGGCGAATAATAAATCTTCAAGCTCTTTTTCATTTGGCGCACGTTTTGTAACAACCTGAAGCTTTTCACGTAAAATTGGCGCATTGTCACGGCTTTGAACCAAGAATCCGCCTGCTATATTACGATAATTAACGCCCACACTTGTAGGGTCTGGAAGGCCGCCAGAAACCAATAATCTTAGGTTTTTCTTAGCGGCGAAAATAGCTTTTGCGCCTTCTGTAACTTCTGGCGCGATTACAACTTCGGTGAAGATTTCACAAATTGCTTTGGCGGTTTCTTCATCCAAAATTGTATTACAAGCAACAATTCCACCAAAGGCAGAAATTGGGTCGCAGGCCAGTGCGTTTTGATAAGCATCAAGCAAAGAATTACCAACCGCAACACCGCATGGGTTTGCGTGTTTTATGATTGCGATTGCGGGCTTTTCTTTTGGTGAAAATTCGGCAACCAATTCAATTGCCGCATCTGTATCATTCAAATTATTATAGGAAAGCTCTTTACCCTGTAATTGAACAGAAGTTGCAACCCCAAAACGCTTTTCACCGTTGGCATAAAATGCGGCATCTTGATGTGGATTTTCGCCATAACGTAAAGATGAAACTTTAACCCCGCCCATAGTGCGATATTTTGGTGAATTTTCACCAGTTTGTTCAAAATACCAATTTGAAATCATGGCATCATAAGCAGATGTTCGCGAATAGGCACGCGCCGCAAGTTTTTTGCGGGTTTCGTGTGTTGTTCCACCATGTGTTTCAATATCAGATAGAATTAAATCAATATCATCATCATCCGTTGCCACCGCGCAATAACCGTGATTTTTCGCGCCACCCCTAATCATTGCAGGGCCGCCAATATCGATATTTTCAATCATTTCATCAAAATCAGCATTTTTTGCAAGCGCATTTTCAAAAGGATATAAATTAACCCAAAGAATATCAATTCCTTGAATTCCATGTTCCTTCATTGCCTGTGCATGGCTTGGATTATCACGAAGTGCCAAAAGGCCGCCATGAACATTTGGATGCAATGTTTTTACGCGCCCATCCATCATTTCAGGGAAATTAGTGATTTGCGAAACATCAATTACTTTAATGCCCAAATCTGCTAATGACTTAGCAGTGCCGCCAGTTGATAATAATTCAACTCCTTTAGCATCTAAAATGCGTGCAACACGCTCTAATGAAGTTTTATCAGATAATGAAATTAGCGCACGTTTTGGCGTTACTATATTTTGGGTCATTAACCTTCGGCCTTTTAGCTTTTTGAATAGAGATTCACACTTTAACTTTGTGAATATAAATTCACTTCGGGAACAATTTTTTTCAAAAGATCAATCGCGCTTGCGATTTTGTTTTCTTCAGCAAGTGCAATAACTTTTGTTAAGTTTTTTTCAAGGTCTAAAGGAAGTGCATGAAGCGGTTTTGCGCAATAAATGCCATCTATTGCAGTGTTTTGTACACGCTCGGTGCTATAAAATAATTCTTCGTGTAATTTCTCACCTGGGCGAGGGCCAGTTTCAATTATTTTAATTTGCGCATGAGGCTCATAGCCGCTAAGCCTAATCATGGTTTCGGCAAAATCCCAAATCCTTATTGGCTCACCCATATCAAGAACCAATAATGGATGATCCAATTTTTTTGGGCGATTATTGCCATTTGTAACAACCCCCGCACCAAGTGCGGCGCCTTGCAAAACAAGACCAACGGCCTCTTCCACCGTCATGAACCAGCGCGTCATATCACGATGCGTGACCGTAACAGGGCCCATTTTCGAAATTTGACGCTCAAATAAAGGCATAACAGAACCAGATGAGCCAAGAACATTGCCAAATCTAACCGAATAAAAACGACCACCAACTTTTTCAAAACAATTTCTTATGTATAATTCGGCTGCACGTTTTGCAGCGCCCATCATATTTGATGGATTTACCGCTTTGTCGGTTGAAATAAGAATAAACACTTCGCTTTCATGTTTTAACGAGGCATCAGCGACATTTTTTGTTCCGCCCAAATTTACGCGTATTGCTTCACGTGGATGAAGTTCCAATAGTGGAACATGCTTATTGGCGGCAGCATGAATAACAATCTGCGGATTAACATTTGAAAACAATTCATCAATTAATAATTTATCGCGCACATCAACCATATATGGCGAAATATTCAACGTAGGAAAATCTTCACTAAGGCTTTGATTTATTGTGTATAAATTGTTCTCAGAGCTTTCAACTAAAATTAAGCGCCCTGGTTGATATTTTGCAACCTGCCGTGCAAGTTCACTGCCGATTGTGCCGCCTGCGCCGGTTATAAGGACTGTTTTGTGACGAATTAATTTGGCGGGAATTTCTTCCCTTAGAACGTGTCTTTTGCGGCCTAAAACATCCTGCGGGTTTACGTTTGAAAGCTCTTTGGAGCCAATTTCAGGCATGCGTGACAATTTAACTTTGAACTTTGAAACAACATCTAAGGCGCTTTGCTTGGCAATATTTGTATGTTGGTCGCCAACAAGTATAAGCCTTACATCATCTTGGTCGATTA
>CAZKYS010000052.1:0-16629 GCA_964557085.1 uncultured Caulobacteraceae bacterium | reverse complement strand
TCACAATACGCCTCCGCCTGCGTCTCCCTTTCCTATATTCACTTGTCAAACAACAAACAATGAAGCGCAAAATTCACTAGCGAGGCGTTAAACCCGTCTCGTTAAATTGTGAACCGCTCATTCATTGAGGGCGGCACTTGTATCTAGCAAGGCCATTTTTGTCAACAGCATTTCTGCAGTTGTCATCAGCAAGAAATTCTTTCGAAAACAAGTTTTTGCTACCCTTGCGGGCGACACCAAAAACCGCCATTCTTGCTAATTAATCAAAGGGTTAAACCCGCCCGCTTCAACCGTTACCGAGAGCTTCAGGCCGCGGCGAACCGCGTCGATGAGCGGCTTTTAGAGGCGCAAAAAAAATTTAGCAATAGCGCATTGCAGTGCAATATCAGCATTTATTGCGCATACCCCATAGGCGTTTTTTCATATCGCGAATAAATAAGGATTTTTATCACAAATATTTCAAAAAACCTTCATGAAATTAATGCAGCAAGTTTATGAATGTATATAAGCACGCATTGCATCGGCCTCTGCGATGACGTTATCTATTTGTTTTTTTACCAAATCACCGATTGAAACGATTCCAACCAGCTTTTCACCTTCTACAACTGGTAAGTGCCGAATACGTCTATCAGTCATACGGGCAAGTGCCATATCTATTGTATCTTTTAGTGATGCAATTTCTAAATTGGTTGACATTGCAGCCTTTACCAATGTTTCAAGTGGATTAGATTCTGCCCCTGCACAAATCCTTACTATGTCACGTTCTGAAATAATGCCTATTAGTTTTCCATCGCTTGCAACCGGCAAAGCACCGATTCTTTTTTCATTCAGAAGATTCGCAACCTGCTTTAAAGTGGCATCAGGCGAAATGGTTACAACATCCGTGCTTCTTTTGGCGATAATTGATTGTATATTCATTTTACAGCCTCCCTTTATTTATTATAAAAGGGAGGATGTATCAAAAATCAGAATGTTGCAATAAAAATATTGGCTTGCTTAGCTTAATTCTGTTTTTGTTTCTAAATTCACCATCCAATAGAAGAATGGATAAAATACCAAACCAGTTAGGAAGCCGAATAAGTGGGCTTCCCATGCAATTGGAATTGTATTGCTTAATCTTGCAACGAATGCGCCGCCTACATTTAGAATCAGAAATACAAGTGCGGAGCCTGATAATAATTTTAAAATCTTGCGCCCATCCCTTACCATTTTATATGCACCAATTAAGAAGCCAGCGAATACACCGCTTATTGCACCTGATGCCCCCATCAACAAAACATAAGGTTCATGATTGACCATCATAAATCCGACTGCAGCGCCAATTCCACACAGAATATAATAAACAAAAAACCAAAAAGTAGCACGCGCAAGATTAGCCCTTTGCGATGGCATTTCCTTAAGCCCGCTATAATTTAAAAGATTACCACCTTTGATAAGACTTATTTCAGCGATTGGGCCCGCCTGCAAAAGCATTCCACAATTCATGCAAACATGAAACCAACCAGAATGAAGAAATTGATATCCAATAAAAGGCCAATAAGTTGCAAAAGCATTAGCACCCTGACTATAATATTCATAGAATCTGCCTGGCACGAGTGCACTTGATATAACTAATGAATAGGTAATGTCGATAGGAAGCATTTTGCGGACTAATTGTATCAATAATAACAAAACAACAATTGAAAATGTCCCAAGAGGCATATTTTTGAAAAATGGTTCATCCTTCAGAACGTCCTTATTTGAAGTTTGAATAATTGAATCACCTTCTGACATTTTTTACCACCAATTTTATTCCATTATAAATAATATGTTTTTTACAGCATTTATATTGCAAAATTTACTTTATCTAAAACTCATTAAATTAAAATGGCACAAACACCAAGATAATGAATGATTTTGGTAATTTTGATTAACAATAAGGGCCAGTTTATTAGTAGAGATTAAAAATCAATTAAGCGCAATTTGCACAATGCAAATCAAATGCACATTCTGCAAGCCCCATAAAATATGGGCGCAATTTAATTAAAATGCATGCCATTAAGAATGTTTTCTAAATTTGGCACAGTTTTTGCAGAGTTTGGAAAGCTTAAATAATATTGGTCATTCTTGCCTAGTAATGTACCTTAGAGGAGCAAATTATGATTAAAGCCGATTATGGCATAAAATTAGTAGATTTGGGGCAAAAGCTTGATAAAGCTCGCGTTGCTAAGGCTGCATTTGCATTGGCAGGTGTTGCATTGGCAAGCGCTGCAATTCTTGCCGCATCATCTGCGAAGGCACAAACTGTTCCTGGATATGCTAATCAGTTTTCGCAACCATATGGCGCAAGCTCGGCGTCAATGATGATGCCTTATGATGCGGGAACACGTGACTTGAATGCAAACCGCGTTATTGTTGATGGTGTCATTATGACTGGTGATGATTTATCTTCATTGCCGCTTGGAATTTATAATGCTTCTTCAACTGGCATGGGTTATTCTGGCGTGACAGGCTATGCAATTGGTAACCAATTGAATGTCAATACATCAGGCTCTTTCAACACTGTCGTTGTTAATTCTTCGCAAGTTAATAATGGCAATCAAACAGTAATCATCAATGGTTCGTCTGCATGTGGCACAAGTTCATGCCCGACTGCTGCATCTGCAACAACGCCAGTAGCAACAACGCAACAAACCGATCAAACACAAGTTCTTAACGGGGGGTTAAACTTCTAATGTACAAATTTTCTTCTAAATCTATCGCGATGATTGCTTTAGCCTCTACTGTTGCACTTAGTGGCTGTGTTGCACCTGTTGCAATTCACAATGGCAATTATGCAACGCCAATTGGTGGCTCACCGGTTACTGCAAACCCAACACCATATTCTGCGGCTTTGGTATGTCTTGGTAATTATGCACGTGCAAACAACATTCGCGGCCCTAAAATCGCGGTTGGTCGTATTCTTGATTATACTGGCAAATCTGATTTCGAAGGCGGTCGTCAAGTTACCCAAGGTGGCTCATTAATGGCAATTTCTGCATTTGGTAAATCGGGTGCGCGCCTTGTTGAGCGTTTTGATACTTCGGTTTCTGAGCTTGAGCTTAAATATGCAAATAACCGCCTAATTGGTGATGAAGGCCAAGATTTCCGCAAAATTCTTGCGGGTCAAGTTCCTGGCTCTGATTTCTATTTAATCGGTGGCATTACCGAGCTTAATTATAACATCCGCTCTGTTGGTACTGATGACTTTATTGGTGATCGCCGTGCAAGCAAAGCAAAAGGTATTGTAAACGGCAAACTTTATGTGATGAATGTTGGCCTTGACCTTCGTTTGATTGACACAAAAACTTTGGAAGTTGTTGATGTAATTTCATACCAAAAGCAAATTGTTGGTCGTGAAGTTGGTCTTGGTTATTTCCGCTTCTTTGATAATCTAACTGTTGACCTTGGCGCAGGTGAAAGATCGCAAGAGCCGGTTCAACTTGCAGTTCGTTCAGTTATTGAACGTGCGGTTGTTGAAATGATGTCAAATATTTATGGCGTCCCTGGCGCAAGTGTTTGCCGTAATGCTTTTGGTCCTAATGGTGACCCGATGGGCCCAATCGGAACAACTGGTGCATTCATTCCACGCACAGAAGCAACCTTTAATAATGGCGATGTTCGCGAAGATTCAAATGCATGGCGCGGTAGCTATAGCACATCTTCAACCTCGTCAAATAAAGGCGGCTTACGCGGTTCAAGAAATTAATTTTTAAACGGGCGGTTAGAAATAACCGCCCGTATTCCGTTTTAAGCAATAAAATAAATATGCAGGGTGATTTATGTCACATAAAAACTTAAAAAACGAAATTAAATGCGCGCCATTATTCATTGGTGCGATTATGTGTTTAAGCGCAGGTTTTATAAACAAGGCGCAGGCACAAGAAGTTCAATTACCTGCATGTTCGCAAGACCTTCCAGCTTGCCCACCAGAGCGTACATTGGATTTAACACAAAACCAATCATCAAATGTCAGTGCGGGAATAAATATTGTTGGCAATGCAATTACGATTGATGTTCCGAGTGCTGATCCAAATAATCCACCCGCAACAGTTAGCGCGTCGGCGATTTCATCAACATCAAGCGCGATTAATAACACAATTTCGGCAAAATCAGCCGATACAACACCTTTGAATTATGGTTTTAGCCAAACTTCGACTGGTTCTGCATCTGCGATGAATGATGTGACCACGCTTGCGTCTGTTAGTGGGATGGTGAATTTGATTACCACATCAAATGGTAATAGCGCACAGGCGGAAATTTGCTGTTCCTCAATGGATTTAATTGCCAATCAGAATCAAAACACTGGTGTTGTGTCAGCCTATTCAAAAGCTACTTTGGCGCCAGACCTTGGCACTATGGTTTTAAACTCACAGGCGAATGGTAATAATGTTGCAATTAGTGGCGATGGCGCAAGTGGTCTTATAAGCCAAGTGGTCAATCAAAATAATGCATCACAAATTTCATCAATTACCGAAACATCAATGTGTTGTAATAATCTTATTGCATCGCAAAATGCCCTTGCGGTTGGTAATTCATCGGCAAGTTCAACTTATTCAGCAAGTGCATATCAATGGGTAAGCCAAAATAATAATGGTGAAGTTAAATCTTCGTCGGATACAATGACAAGTGATGGGCGTGGCCTTGTAACCACTTCACAATCGGTTGGAAATTCAAACTTACAATATAATAATTCAGGCTATACCCAAGGAAGCGTATATCAATATTCAAATGGCGATATAAATTCTTATTCTGCCACCCGCGCAATTTGGTATAATGATAGCGCAACTGTTGGCGCTGCCGCGCAAGGTAATAGTGCGGTTTTATCAACAATTGGTTCGGATGGTCTATTCCTTGTTGATCAAAATATTGGTGCAACAGGAACAGTCACGGCAACAGCCGAATTTTATGGCATGACAAGTGGTGGTGTTGGCGGTGTTGCGGCATCGGCATCTGGCAATGGTTTGGTTGGTTTTGCCTGCTCTGGATGTGGCAAGTCAGGAATTCAAATAACAGGTGATACAAGCCAAATTAATGATGCCAATGTAAATGCCAATGTAAACTTCAACACTTATGGCACAGGTGGCGTGAAAACTTACGGCCTTGCCGCAGGAAATAGCGCAACTTTCATTGCCCAAAATGGCACAAGTATAAAATAAAATCGCTTCTTCAAAATTGAATTTTAAAAGCACCCGATTTGGGTGCTTTTTTTGTGTCATTTTGAAACAAGATTTTGTTCCCAATTTGGATATATTTTTACTTAAATTTATTTTTCATTTAATTTTTGACCTAAAAATAATGGTTAATATAGTATTTATCTATCTATTTGGATTATAATAAACATTTCAACAATCATTATAAGTATTTGTTTTTATGCAATTTAATTTGTAAAAACAAAACCCAATTTTCGCAAAACAAGAAAAATCCAACAATTACATTTCCCCAATTGGCATGGTTTTCGCGCTTGTAGCTTCATCAGGAAATTATTTTTTGGAGCTATCAATTATGAAAATCGCAAATCTTTTATCAGTATCTTTATTGGCATTAATCGCACCTGCTGCGGCACTTGCAGATTGCAATCAAACACCTGCTTGCCAAACTTCAACACCAGTAATTAATAATGACCAATATCAAGGTGGAAATATCTATGGTCATGTTCAAACTTTGGCAAATTATTCTGAAGGCGCACAATTAGGCAGCACAGCAGCAGGAAACGCAATGTCTGCACGCACTGTTGAAACTGGCTTAAATGTTTATTCATTGCAACGCCTTGATGCCAATGTTGGCGCACAAAACGATATTACAATTAATGAAGCACGTGGCACAACAATTTCAAACGCAATTGCCCAAGGTAATGCTGGTCAAGTTGAGGCTTGCTGCTCTAATATTAATGTTGAAGCACAACAAGTTGCAAATTACGGCACAAATGTCGAAGCATTTTCAAATTTGAATGTTGGCTCTTCTGATACTGTGATTTCAAATGCACAAACTGCGGCGAATAATTGGGCGATTGCTTCTAAAAATGGCTATGTTGAAAGCGGCATTGGTCAATATAATTCGGCAATTGTTAATTCATCTTCTTTTGTTGTTGCGTGCTGCAATAATGGTTCAATAACTTCTTCTGCGCTTGCAACTGGCAATACCAATTCAATCGTTGGTAAAAATGCAACCATCTATTCTGCAGTTGAGCAAAAAAATTATGGCCCAGTTTCAGCTAATGCGGTTATTTTGAATAATTCAGCGACTAATAATCTTGCGTCAGCAACCGCGGTTGCAAACAATGCGAACGTAACCAATGAATGGGGTTATGCGCAATTGGGTGGCTATCAAGAAAACAATAGCAATGTTGATGCGCATTCATTGGTTCTAAACGAAGAATTTACTGGCTCTGCGGTTTCATCGGCATCAAGCATGGGTAATTCGGCATTACTTTCAAACATTGGCTCTGATGGTCGTATAGACATGGCACAAAGCAATTTTGGCGGCGGCGCAATCTCTGCAACTGCAAACCTTGTTGGTTCATCTTCAACTGGTGGCGTTGGCATGGCAACATCATTCGCAGCAGGTAACACAATCACTGGCTTTGCATGTTCATCATGTGCAGGTGGGGGTGTTTCAATGCAAGGTAATTCAGCGCAATATAATTATGCACCAGTAAGTGCGACAACAAATATCAATGTTGGCTCTGCGGGTATGATTATCGGTTCTGCAACTGCAATCGGTAATAGCGCAACTTATATCGCACAACGCGCAAACTAATCTCCTTCAGTTTCCTGATAGCTTCTGAAGAAAACCACCCCCAAGCAATGCTTGGGGGTGTTGTTTTATGATTTTATATTTTGCTGCCAAACAAATCATATTCGCTGGCATCTTCAATTTTTACTTTGAAGACATCGCCAATTTTTACGCCCTCAATTGGGTCAATGAAGATATTGCCATCAACTTCGGGGGCATCCCAAATTGTGCGGGCGATTATTGTGCCTTCTTCGTCGATTTCATCGACGATTACATCAATTTCGCGCCCAATTTTGGTTGCAAGGCGTTCCGCAGAAACCTCTTGGGCAACTTCCATTAATCTGTTCCAGCGATCATCAATAATTTCTTGCGGGATTTGATCATCAAATTCGCGGGATTTTGCGTGAATTACATTTTCATATTTGAAAACGCCAATGCGGTCGATTTTCGCTTCATAGATAAAGTCGATTAATTGTTTGAAATCTTCTTCGGTTTCACCAGGGAAGCCAACAATAAACGAGCTGCGGATACATAAATCAGGGCAGATTTCGCGCCATTTCTTTATACGCTCTGCCTGTTTTTCAATATTGGCGGGGCGAACCATGCGCTTTAGAACATTCGGGCTTGCGTGTTGAAACGGAATATCAAGATATGGCAGGATTTTTCCCTGTGCCATCAATGGAATAACTTCATCAACATGCGGATAAGGGTAAACATAATGCATACGCACCCAAACCCCCAATTCACCAAGCGCCACCGCCAAATCATAGAATTTTGCGCGATATTCTTGGCCTTTGAAGGACGATGTTGCATATTTAATGTCACGCCCATAGGCCGAAGTATCTTGTGAAACCACAAGTAATTCTTTCACCCCTGCCCGCACAAGATTTTGCGCCTCCGCAATTACTGCGTTTGCAGGGCGTGAAACTAAATCACCGCGTAAAAAAGGAATAATGCAGAATGAACAGCGATTGTCGCACCCTTCGGATATTTTTAAATATGCATAATGGCGCGGCGTTAAACGAATACCACTTTCAGGCACTAAATCTTGAAATGGTTCATGTTGCGGCGGTAATGCATCATGAATAGCCGCCATCACATTTTCATATTGCTGTGGCCCCGTAATTGCCAAAACTTTTGGGTGTTCAGCCATAATAACATCTGGTTCTGCACCCAAACATCCAGTTACAATAACTTTGCCATTTTCACGAATAGCCTCGCCGATTGCATCAAGCGATTCTGCTCGCGCACTATCCAAAAAGCCGCAAGTATTGACCAAAACCGCATCCGCCCCCTGATAATCAGGTGAGATTTCATATCCTTCGGAACGAAGTTTAGTGATTATACGCTCACTATCGACCAATGCCTTTGGGCAACCTAATGAAACGATACCGATTTTTTTTGATGCAACATTATTCATGGCGCGCTTTTAGCGTTTTGACGCTTAACAGGCAAGTATTGCATAACGCCTTTAATATGCCTTAAAAATGCCAATTTTATAATCATATTGCCAAATGAGGGTTATAAAATGAAATCACTATTCGCAATTATCATATTATTTATTGGTTTAATGCCAATGGTTGCTTCTTCAAAGCCTCAATCCCAAATGCATGAAGATTTTGTAGAATATGTAACTAATAACAAACTTATTGGCGCTGATATTGCAAACATGCCCTTACCTGCTACTCTATTGCATGTTGAATCTGATATAAATTTTGCAGAAACTTGCGACCAAAACAAAAATAAATGCGCCTATAAAGCGTCTAATAGTTTAATTTATGAAATTGAAAATAAAAATATAATTTCTATAGAGATGTTGCAAAATAAAAATGGCGATTGGCCCATGCCCCTTCCTTTCGGAATTAAATCTTCTGATTCTTTAGAGCAAATAGTAAAAACATTATCTGAATTGCATCTAATTCCATTAAGTGGTCATTTAAATGAAGCACAAAAAAAGCACCCATTCGTAATGTACGAAACAAGGGCGCCGCAATATCTTGAAGTTTGGTTTGGGTTTAATGACAATAATCAAGTTGAAAGAATTATGATTATTAGCCAACAACCCGATTGAACATAATAATTTAAAAAGGAGTATTTATGAAAATCAAAACCGCCGCTATTTTAATGATTTTCACCTTTGGTGCAAATGTAGCCAATGCAAAAGCCCAAAATAGTGAATATTATCCAGAAGATGCAATTGGGGCGCCTCGAATTGGCGCACAATATACCCAAATTGGAAAACTATGGCCGATTGATTCATCACCTGCTGTCCCATCCAAAGAAAAATGTGATTGGGGCGTGCCATTAGGCGATGAAAGCGATGCAGTGTCTTGTTCATATAAGGATTTCAAAAATATTGTTTATAATATTGATGGAACAAAAATCATCGCAATTCGCGTAACACCTGACGCGGAAAATGTTTGGTATTCAAAACTTCCATTTGGTGTTCGCCCAAATGACAAGCCAGCAACAGTAAGTGCAAAAATCAAAAAAGGTGGTCAAACCCCAAAGGCCTCAAAAGTTGATGAGCCGAATTATTATAATTATTCGCTTTGCATTAATCCCAAAAGAAACAACCCAAAATATGCCTGCTTTAGCTTTGATAGAAGCGGCACATTAGAAGAATTAGAAATCAGCGACGGACTAGCGCGCCAATAAATGGAAAAACCAATGCAAAGCCTGATAAAATCTATTTTTTTAAATTGTGCCATTATTGGGCTTTGCACAATCTTGCCATTAAATGCCAATGCGAAAGATGACAATAATGGTCTTGAGGGCTTGATTGAGGCGGCAAAAATTGGTGAAAAACACAATATTATTCCTTCGCCTTTGACACCAGTTGATAAGTCACCTGCAAACCCACCAAACTTAATTGGCTGCACAACGCCATCAAAAGGCTTTTTTAATATAAAGGCTAAGTGCGAATATAAATCAGCCGATGGCATTAATTATTATCTTGATGAAAATGATTCAATATATCGAATTTTTATGTATAAAAACAAAGATGGTAGCTGGCCAAAAAAACTGCCATTTGGAATAAATGATAAAAATTCGCAAAAATCTATTATTAGCAAATTCAAAGCCAAAGGATATGGGCTTGTTATAGGTTCGATATCAAGCAAAAGACAAGCTTATAATAATGCTGATCAAGATTATGAATTTGATGATTTGTGCTTTTATGCGAAAAATCCAAACAATGGAATTATCTGTTTTTTATATAAAAAAAATGGTGAACTTAATCATGTGAAAATTTTACCAACAATAAAAATGGAAAATAATGCTGTATCGGATGATTGGCAATCGCGCATTGGCGGCACGTTTAAAGACTTACCAAGTCCAATAATCCCTATTGGCAATTCACCTGAAACAGAAAATCCTTCGCCATGCAGAAACCTAAATGTTCTTTCGACTGTTCCGACAAAAGAATGCAAATATAAAGCGGCTGACGGTTTAATATATTCAATTGATTATAAAGGGCGAATTTATTGGTTGGAATTAACCAAAGATAAGAATGGAAAATTTGCGCAAAATCTTCCGATAGGTGTGACGCATAATGACAATTTAAAAACAGTTCAAAATAAAATTAAAGCCGCAGGTTATAAATTAATAAATGATAATTACGCCTGTTATTATCTTAAAAATGGCAAAGGCGCTGAAATTTGCTTCGGATTTGATTTAGACGGCAAACTTGCCGTCGTATCTGCTTCTATTTGGGGATTTTCAGATGATTAATATTAAAAAAATTAACTTAAAAAGCGCACTAATTTTGTTGTTTTCATGCGGCCTACTTACCCCATCAATAAGCATTGCCAACCCGCAAATTGCAAAATCCAATCCTGAAAAATTAATTGGTGCAGTGGATTTAGATAATGATTTTTCAAAAATTCCAGGCAAACTAAAGCCGCTTTATGGCTCACCAAAAGAACCAAATTCCGACACATGCCCAAAAGGCCCTGATTTTTACGGTCACGGAAAAAAAATCTGTTCTTATGAAGCTGAAAACGGCATTATTTACCGAATTAATAATTTAGGAAAAATATATGAGATAAGCCTTAGCCCTAATGAAAAAGGCCAATGGCCTCAAAAACTGCCTTTAGGAATAAAGACCAATTTCTACCGCAAAAAGCTGCACAAATATTTATGGGACATGGGAATTATTCCTTGGAGATATACAGTTTTCCATGATAAAATCCACCAAGGGGAGAGTTGTTTTTATACTGTCGATGAAAACAATAATAATTCTATAGATAAAAAAATGGTTTGCTTCATTTATGACGCGAACGAGAACATCAAACATAAAAAAATCATCGAAATGATAATTTTTTACCATAAAAATCCTAATAAGGATGCTGATGAGTATTAAGGAAATAATTCATGCGAAAATTAAATATTTTTAGAAATTTATTGGCTATTTCCTTAACTTGCATATTTCCGAACTTTGCATTTGCAAACTTAGTATTACCAGAGGAAGTAATTCCAGATTCAAAAATTGCGAAAACTAACCCCGAAAAATTAATTAGCTTTTATGATTTAGGTGATGATTTCTCAAAATTAACAAAGCCAGTATTTCCATTAGACGGCACACCAGAGCAACCAAGTGAAAAGCTCTGTGCAAAACCCGCCTTAATTGATGGTCGAATTGATTGCAGATATATGTCTATTGACGGCATAATTTATAAAATCGATGACCAAGGTAAAATTTATGAAATAAATATGGTTGCTGATAAAAAGGGTAAATTTCCAAAGAAATTACCATTAGAAATCATACCTTATCAGTCCCAAGAAACGCTTATAAAAAATTTCGAAAAGAATGGCTTGGTTTGGGAGCGTTCAACAACTTATGGAAGAAATTTCCATGTTTCAGCGTGTTTTTACAACGATGTCCAAACTAAAATGACCTGTTTTGAATATAATAAAAAAATGCAAATTTATAAAGTGGCGATTTTTTTTAGAAGCTCTAATGATTAATCATCATTAAAACTATCACCCATCAAATATCTTGGCCCCGTTCCTTTGCGCGCCGCCCAATCTGATGGGTTGTAAAGCATGCATTTTTTAAGCGATAAACAACCACAGCCAATACAATTATTAAGGCGCTTTTTTGTCTGTTCCAAAAGTTTGATTTGGGAATCAAGTTTTTTGTTTATTGCTGTTGCAATTTTTTCCCAATCTTTTTCATTTGGCGTGCGCCCCATTGGAAGTTTTGATAATTCATTGGCAATATCATCAATTGTCATGCCAAATTGTTGACCAATGCGAATAAAGGAAAGCCGCCTTATGTCGGAACGCATAAAGCGCCGCTGATTACCATTGCTTCTGTGCGGCTTAATCAATCCCTTGGCTTCATAAAATCTGATTGCAGAAATCGAAAGCCCTGTGCGTTTTGCCAATTCGCCGATTGAAAGAATGTCATTTGCCTTCACTGTATTTGCCCTAAGAAAATAGCTTGACCTCAACTTAGGTTGAGATTTTACAAATAAAATGTCAAGTAGGAGTGTGAAATGGCAATTATCGAACACGTAAACATAAGTGTGAAAAACCCTGATAAAACGGCAAAAATGTTGGGTCATTTATTTGGTTGGAAAGAAAGATGGTCTGGCCCCGCCATTGCGGGCGGTCGAACAATTCATTTTGGCGATGATAAAACCTATATTGCCATTTACACACCATCCCCAAAGGCAGATGAAGTTTCACGCCATGAAAAAGGCAAGCCCCTAAACCATATTGGCATTTTGGTCGATAATTTAGATGAAATTGAAACCCGCATTAATGATTTAGGGCTAGAACCTTTTAATCACGCCAATTATGAACCAGGGCGCAGGTTTTACTTTTTTGATTATGATGGAATTGAATGGGAAATTATTTCTTATAATTAACTGCAATCCACCTAAAGTATATTTTGCAATCGTGAACGCAAGGCTCTATAGAGGGCGCGTCAAAAAATATGGGTATAGCCCAAAAGGTGCAAAATGTCATTTGAAGTTTCCGACACATTAAAAAGAATCAAACCATCGGCTACTATCGCCGTTTCTGCTAAGGCGCGCGCTTTGAAAGCTGAAGGGCGCGATGTTATCGGCCTTGGCGCAGGCGAACCTGATTTTGACACACCGCAAAATATTAAGGATGCAGCAATCAAAGCTATTCAAGACGGTAAAACAAAATATACCGACCCTGATGGTATGCCAGAATTGAAAGTTGCAATTTGCGCAAAATTCAAACGTGAAAATGGCCTTGAATATGTTCCTGCGCAAATCCATGTTGCACCGGGTGGAAAGCCTGTTTTGTTCAACGCACTTGCCGCAAGTGTGAATGTTGGTGATGAAGTTATTATTCCTGCGCCTTATTGGGTTTCTTATCCTGATATGGTTTTGCTTGCCGGTGGAACACCTGTTTGCGTTCCAACAAAGGCGGAAAATAATTATCTTTTGACTGCTGAAGATTTGGAAAACGCAATTACGCCAAAAACCAAATGGCTTGTAATCAATAGCCCATCAAACCCAACGGGCGCGGCATATTCTGCGGCACATTTGCGCGCACTTGCTGATGTTTTACTTAAACATCCACAAGTCATGATTATGACCGACGATATGTATGAGCATTTGCTTTATGATGGTTTTGAATTTGCAACCATCGCGCAAATTGAGCCTAAACTTTATGATCGCACATTAACTTGCAATGGTGTTTCAAAAGCCTATGCAATGACTGGTTGGCGCATTGGTTATGCGGGTGGGCCACAATGGCTTATTAAGGCAATGGGCAATATGGAAAGCCAAACCACATCAAACCCATGCTCTATCGCGCAATATGCCGCTGTTGAGGCATTGAATGGGCCGCAAGATTTCCTTGAAGAACGCAAAGCAGCATTCAAGGCACGCCGTGATTTGGTGGTTTCAATGATTAACCAAGCAAAAGGCCTTAAATGCCCAACACCAGAAGGCGCGTTTTACGTTTACCCATCATGCCAAGAATTAATGGGTAAAAAATCACCATCTGGCAAAGTCATTACAAATGACGAAGAATTTGTAACCGAATTGCTTGAACAAGAAGGCGTTGCCGTGGTTCATGGTTCTGCCTTCGGCCTTGGCCCTGCATTCCGCATTTCTTATGCAACCGACACAGTATCTTTGACCAAAGCGTGTGAGAGAATTCAGAAGTTTTGCGCAAGTTTGGTGTAAAATACCTTGCCGCAAGAATTTTCTGTGTAAAAAATTTAATTTAAAGGTTTTATAATTATACGTTTTTTTGAAGCCACAACTCAAAGTCATTTAGGCTTTGGGTTGCATTTTCAATCATTGGCATATGTCCAATTTCTGGATAAATTATAAGTTCACTATTTGGTATGAATTTGTCATACCAATTTACGCTTTCTTGTGAAACTAAATTATCTCTTTGCCCCCATAAAATTAGTGTTGGGGTATTGATTCGCGCCATTTGCGATTGGCTGAAGTCTTGGTCATGTGTGCTAAACCTTTTCACCATTGCTTGGCGATTACCAGGGTAGCGCATTAATTCCCAGTATCTATCAATTATTTCATTTGTAATTGATGATTGGACATAAAAGGTTTGTTTAACAGATTTTTCAACAATTAGGCGCGGTGAAAATAAAGTAATTGAGTTATTAATTATTGGTGTTTGCGCCAATTTAAAACCAATATTTCCTTTAATTTTTTGCTTAGAAGGTGCACCTAATGGGCCAAGCAATACTAGGCCATTTAAATATTCTTGATGCGTCAATGCATATTCAAGCGCAACACGCCCGCCCATTGAATGACCTACTAAGGTAAATTTTTGAATGCCAAGTTTTTTTACAAATTCATCTAGTGAATTAGCAAAATCCTTGGCTTCATACTTATTTTCAACATTAGGTCCGGTAAGGCCATGTCCATATTGGTCATAACGAATTACGCGATATTTACCCGAGAGGGCAGAAATCCAGTTTTGCCAATCGTGCAAATCGGCATTATTACCATGTAGAAATATTAGAATCGGTAAATCACGTTTTCCTTCATCCCTATAATGAATTTTTTTACCTGATTCTAATTCGATAAATTGCGAAGGTGTTCCACCGTATTTTACAATCATTTCCTCACGGTTTGTATCTGGCGTGAATGCAATAATAAGAAAAAAAGCAATAAAGAAAATTATAACATTCTTTATTTTGAAAACCCGCTTAGCGAGCTGCCTGCTTTTTCCCATCATTTCAATGGCTCAAGCAATTTATCAATCGCGCCATCATTTGTGCCGGTTTTTTCAAAATGTGGATATTTTAGGCCGTCATGGTAATCAATATTCACAATTTTATATTTTGTGCCCGCTTGGATAATGAATTGGATTGGCTCTTTTGTGCCTTTTGCGGCTTTTACTTCTTCTAAGATTACATCTTTGGCGAATGGTTTACCGTTTATCGCAATCACTTTATCACCAACCGCAAGCATGTTTTTAAATGCCACGCCATCCCACAAAACTTGGGAAATTGCGCCATCTGTATTCACGCTCATACCCAATGAATAAAGAAGATTTATGAATTTGCGGCTGCCTTCAATATCTTTGATATAGACATTTGGCTTGTCACTATAAGTTAGTTTATAACCACTTGCGTTAAAGCCACCCAATGGCGCGCCCGCTTCATGTTCGCGCAATCTTGAATTAAGCAATTTTGCCCAATCATTTTTAACCACGCCATCAAGTGTTTTTGATACATCTTCGATTGTATAGGTTAATTCGCCATAATCGCCATCGCGCATGCCGTAAAACGCCTTGGCAAAATCGTCGATTGATTTTTTACCACCTGATAATTCACGGATTTTGGCATCAACTTCAAGCCAAACCAACATGCCTTCATTATAATAATCTTCGGAACGTTGATATGAAACCCATGCTTTTGGTGCGCGTGCGCTTATGATTGGATCATTGGTTGTGTCCAATAAATCGCGCCATTCACGACCCTTGCGAACATCAAGTTCGGCGGCAATTGCGGCATAAGCCTCCAAAGTTTGGTCTTTTGAATATAATCCAGAGCGTGCACCTAATACATAGCCCCAAAATTGGGTTTGCCCTTCATAAACCCAAAGCAATGAATTTTGCATTGGGGTTCGATAATCAGGCGTCCATAAATCGGCGCCACGGCGATATTTACCATCCCAAGAATGGCTATATTCATGCGGCAATAAATTGCGTGAACCAAGGCTATTTTCCCAATCGGTGAAATAGCCCGCCGCAACCCCATTTTCAGAAGAACGATGATGTTCAAGGCCAATGCCGCCTAAATTATCCGAAAGACTGAAAAGAAAATTATAATGGTCATAATGCTGCGCACCAAAGGTTTTTACGGCCTGTTCCACCAGTTTTTTGTGCGCCGCCATTTGCTCCGGTTTATATTCAAGATATTTTGGAGCATCTGCGAAAATATCCAATGTTACTTTAT
Source organism: uncultured Caulobacteraceae bacterium (assembly GCA_964557085.1). Lineage (GTDB taxonomy): Bacteria > Pseudomonadota > Alphaproteobacteria > Caulobacterales > Aquidulcibacteraceae > Pseudaquidulcibacter. The sequence continues at coordinate 452 of CAZKYS010000052.1, read as the reverse complement.
CACTTAAAGGAATAGATTTTGAATAAAGCCCCGCCAATATTGGTGAATCAATGAAAACATCATAAGGAACGGTTTGATAATTAATCGTATCGCCATTGGTTGATGCAGGGCGAAGTGCGGTTGCAGCTTTCCAACCCTTTGGCAAAGTTACCGACATTGCAATCGGAATATTGCGCACGTAATAACCAGCAGGGTAAAGTGAAATACTATTAGTCTGCAGGCTCATTAATTCGTTGGTTACTTCCATACGCCCTTGGGATTTATCGGTTGGCGAAAGATATTGGAATTCCGCCCTTATTTCTTTTACGCCCGCAGGAACATCAATGTGGAAGGCATAAACATCAACTTTATCACGTGTCCATTCAAGTAATTTGCCATTGCCATAGATTTTCAAACCCGCCAATTTATCAATTCCACCACGCGGTGAATGATTACCCGGAAGCCATTTTGGG
>CAZKYS010000051.1:0-16699 GCA_964557085.1 uncultured Caulobacteraceae bacterium | reverse complement strand
GCCGCATAGCCAAATTCTTTAAGCGGCTGATGAACAGTGGTTAAAGGTGGCCAAATAATTTCGGAAACTGGCGTGTCATCAAAACCAACAATAGAAATATCATCGGGAACTTTTAGACCAAGTTTATGCGCACTAAACAATGCCCCAGCCGCCATGTCATCATTTGCGCAAATTAATGCACTTGGTCGATTTGCGTTTTCCAATACTTTTTGCGCAAGTTCAATGCCAGATTTGAAAGTAAAGTTACCACGCTTTATGAATATTTCGTTTTCTTTTAATCCTGCATCTTTTAAAGCACGCAAAAACCCAAAATATCGCTGCTCGGCAGATAAATGCTTTTCGATGCCTTGAATATAGCCAAATTGATAATGCCCCTTTTTTATAAGGTTCATTGCAATTTCATAGCCTGCCCGCTCCTCATCGATGCCAATATTGGGAACAAGGTTATTTTTCTTTAATCCTGCTGAAATTGAAATTGTTGGGAACTTATTTGAAATTGCCATTTTCAAAATATTATTATCATCGCAAAATGGCGGGGTAAGGATGATTCCCGCATATGAATTATTCAATATAATATCAGAAATTAAATCAAAAACTTTTGGGCTATTTTGATTTATTGAATGGGTCTGCAGCGCATATCCCAAATCTGAACACGCACGCAATGCGCCTATTTCGATACCAGCGCTATAGTATGAATTGGGTTCTTTATCGAAGTCTGATGCGTGAATTATGCCAATTCGCTTTGTTTCGCCAAGCGCCAATGAGCGTGCTTGTTGGTTAACCTTGAAATTAAGGGTTTTCACAGCTTGCAGAACTTTTTCGCGTAATTGTGGCCTAACATTCGGACCATTATTTAATACCCGAGATACAGAAGTGCGCCCCACGCCCGCCAAAAGTGCAACATCGTCTATTGTTGGCTTTTTTTCACTTATCATTCGTTTTTCTTACTATTTCAAACAATGTTTTTAAATTAGTTTTTTTAATTAACAAGTAAAAAGGTCTTAAAATACATACAAACAAAAAAATGCAAAAAAAATGGGCGCATAAAGCGCCCATTCAATTTCTTTATTCTAAATAATATTAGAATGTTTTCTTAAGAAGAAGGTAAGCGCGGCCTTTTACATCATCATAAGTTGTAACATCAGCGCGTGAAAGATTTGTATCAGTATAACCAACTTCAACAGCAACACCATTTTCAGCAGTACCAGTTACAGCCAATTTATAGTTTGTATCGTCTTTGAAAGGTCCTTGACGAACATATTTACCAAAAGTTGCTGAACCGCTCAAAGCAAACGGACCAACTTTAGCTTTACCAAAAGGCGCAGAAGCAGATGCTTCATAATAATTATAAGCACCAGTATTATAATAATCAGCAAATGACAAAGCAACTGGGCCAACATTACCGCTTACGCCAGCTTTATATTCAACTGCATTCCAAGTTGAACCTTCACCTGGGTAATTATATGACAAAATACCAAGGTCAAAAGTTACAGGGCCCAAAGTAGGTTTGAAGCCTGCATAAAGGTCAACTTCTGTACCAGAAGCAAAACCAACATTTGAACCCCAAATACCCGCATAAAGTGGGCCAGATGAAATGTCAGCACCAGCAAAGATTTGCGGGTCGCTATTTGTTTGAGATGTGCCGCGCCAAATATAATCAGAAGCAACGCCAACATTATAAGAAACGTCAGTTTCACCTGCAAATGCAGGTGCAGCGAATGATACTGCTGCTAAAGAAGCAACGATCAATGATTTAATTTTCATTTTTTTCCCCTACTACTAATAAATCATGCAAAACAAAAAATGGTATTAACCATCTTTAATGCAACCACCTAAGTATTTATTGCGGCGCAACATTGCAATGACATTTTAGCCACACTATTAATGATATAACAATTTCGTGACTAAGTTTAGTATAATTTAATCGAAAATGCCTAAAATTTTTGCAAAAAACTTGTTTAATGGCGCGTTAATTGTGCATTGCAACGCTATATAATACAATGATTTGCCTAATTTCATGTGTGCAATGCAAAAATGGGCGACCAAATTTTGTTGTAACAATTTTTGATTGGCAAGAATCCTATTCCTACAAATTGCCCTTCCAGCGTGCAAATATCGCGGTGGGAAGTGCCCGCGAATATTTTTGGCTGTAAAGCGCCATTTCACCAGATTCGACAATACCTTTATTTGCCATTCCATTTTCTTGCAAAGCATCTTGAAGGGTATTGTCCAAAGCAACAAAACTTAAACGAACGGCATAAACTGTTGCAACCATGAAAAGCGCATCCTCACTTAAAAGCTGAACGCAGGAATTTAAAAGCTCAAAAAGGCTTTCTTCAAGTTTGAAAACTTCACCATTCGGCCCGCGTCCATGTTTTGGCGGGTCAAGAATTATGCCATCATATTTATTGCCACGCCTTATTTCACGTTCAACAAACTTAAGTGCATCCTCCACAATCCAGCGAATTGGTGCATCATTAAGCCCACAAAGATTTTGATTTTCACGTGCATAAGCAATTGCTTTTTTCGATGCATCAATATGGGTAACATGCGCCCCCGCCTCTGCACAGGCAAGACTTGCAAGACCTGTATAGCCAAAAAGGTTCAATACTTTTGGTTGACGCTTTGATTTTTTTATTGTGTCAACGCACCATGACCAATGCACTGATTGCTCTGGGAAAAGGCCTAAATGGCGAAATGGGGTGCAACGGGCATAGAATTTGATTTTCTTCCAATTCATTTCCCACATTTCGGGAACTTTGGACTTAAATGACCAACGCCCCATTTCATCACCATCACGCCCTGCAAAAATGGCATCATATTTCCATTCATCCAAAGGTTTGTTTGGTTTCCAATATGCTTGGCTGTCGGGGCGCATGAACTTATATGGCCCAAAACGCTCTAATTTATGGCCTTCACCACTATCAAGAAGTTCATAATCTTGCCAATCATCGGCAAGAAGAAGTGGGAAATTATTCTTTTTCATTATTGCCCCCCTTCGATGCGGCGACCATTAAAATCACGTTGGCGCCAAATTTCATACAAACAAACACCTGTTGCAATCGCAAGGTTTAAACTATCGGCGCGCCCCTTCATCGGAAGCTTGATTAAGGCATCGCATTTACCCGCCAAATCATCATCAATCCCTGATTGCTCATTACCCATGAGCAAAATGGTTTTTTTGCCCATATCAGTTTTTGTATGTAAATCAGAACCTTTCAAAGACGTTCCAACAAGATGAAAGCCGTTTTTATTTTGCCAATTGATAAAATCATCAATTTTCGATTTAACAATCTTTACCGAAAAACTTGATCCCATACCTGCACGAATACATTCGGTTGAAAACGGGTCACATGATTCTTCAAGCAATATAATGCCCTGCCCGCCAACACTATCAAGGGTGCGAATAATTGTTCCAAGATTACCAGGGTCTTTTGGGCGCTCCAAAGCAACCAATAAATCTAAATCATTGAAATCATCAAGCTTGCCAAAATTTTGGTGAAAAATCCCAACAACATTTTGCGCATTATCACGATGCGTCACTGATTCTAAAACACTATCGCTTACTTGACCAATTCGTGCATTTTGTTTTTTCGCATGTTCAATAAGTTCACGAACATGCGGGCGGCTTGCAACATTTTTAGAAAATAAAAGCCCATATAATTTGGCGCCGCACTCAATACCTTCAAGGACGTGGCGCGCACCTTCAGCGCGAAAAAGCATGGTTTCTTGGCGTGCTTTTTTCTTATCCAAAGAACGGGCAAGTTTTACAAGACTATTTTGGGCGCTTGTGATTTCGGTAATTTCTTGGTTCATGTAAGCGCTAATAACCCATATTTCACATAATTTGCAGCCTTTTGTCTTAAAAAAATGTAATTTTACGCACCATTGAGGCGAGTTCACTTGTAATCTTTCAAAATTCAAACATTATTATGAAAAACCATTCCAAACCTAATGATGGGGAAATAAATGGAAGAGAATAAAGAACGCAATTGTTGGTTTCCAATTTTGCTTGGCCTTTTGGGGCTTGCATTATTATTCTTACTTGCCAACTTTTTTGGTAAAGGACGTGCAAGCAACCTAACAAAACGTGCAACTGAAGTTGCCCAAGAGGCTTTGGTAAAAAACCAATATAGCTTTGCAAGTGTTGAAGTTGGTGGCCCGCTTAATGCTAACCTTATCGTAAAAGGTGCCGCAATCGACCAAGCAACCAAACTTGCCGCCTGCGAAAGCGCAAAGAAAGCTTTGCTTGAAAAGAAAATGATTGGCCTTCCGGGTGTTGTTGCTAGCGTTCAATGTGAAATTACTGCGCCTGGCGATGCACAAAAACAAATTGCCAAAGCGGAAGAAGCAAAACCAATCAATAATGCTGCCGCAGATACATGCCAAGCAGATTTGAATGCAGCGGCAACAAGCGGTTCTGTTCAATTTGCAAAATCAGGTTCTTCAACTACTGCAGGGCAAGAAGTTTTGGAAAAAGTTGCCGAAGTTGCAAAAAAATGTTCAAAATTCAAAATTGAAGTTGCAGGCCATACAGACACTGGCGGTGATGACAATATGAATATGGCATTATCGCAAAAACGTGCTGATACTGTTCGTAATTTCCTTATCTCGAAAGGCGTATCAGCCAATCAATTAAGCGCCAAAGGTTATGGTGAGACAAAGCCTTTAGTTCAAGATAATGCCGTAATTGGTGTTGATAGCCCTGAACGTCAGAAAAACCGTCGCATCGAATTTAACATTACGACAAATTAGTCAAATTAAAAAATTATCTAAGGATATTAGCCATGTATATCATTATGCAGAATTTATTATACTTATTCCTTGCGGCACTTCTTGGTGGATTTATCGCTTGGGCATTTTCACTATGCAAATGCAATAGCGAAGAATTACAGCGCGAACTTGATGGTGCACGTGCCGAACGTGATGAGCTTGCTGCACGCCTTGGTGCACGTCAAAGCCAAGATGGCGGTCGTGATGAAGCACTTATTGCATCATTAGAAGCGCAACTTTCAGAGGCGCGCCTTAAAATAGCAGATCTTGAAAAAAATGGTGCGGGCGGTGCGGCACTTGGCCTTGCTGGCGGTGCGGCATTGGGTGCATCACTTAAAGGTGGTGATGTTTCGATTGATAAAGAAGAATTAGAAACTTTGAATGCGCGTAACAAATATTTGGAATCACGCGTTAAATTCCTTGAAGATAATTCAAAATCAACACCAGTTTATGTTGCCAAAGAAGAACAAGTTTCAAATACAAATTTTGAAATTTCATCTGCCGGCTCAATGAGTGCGGAAGAATTAGAAGCTGAAATCGTAAAAGCTGGCGATGGCACAAAACCAAAATCTGCAACACGCGGTGCAGATGCTGATGATTTATTGTTGATTGATGGTGTTGGCCCAAAAAATAATGCGTGGCTAAACGAAAATGGCATTCATTATTTCTGGCAAATTGCAACAATGAACCCTGCAGAATTGGCATGGCTTGCAAATAATCTTCCTAATTTTGGTTCTCGTGTTTATCGTGAAAATTGGGTTATGCAATGCGCAAATCTTGCAAAAGGCTTGCCACCAAGATAATTTTTTAAAAATAATTCAGGGCGACTTTCGGGTCGCCCTTTTTTTTGACATAATTTTAAATATACATTTTTAATATATAGTTGGAGTTTGTGATGAAGAATAAATCTATAATTTATTTAGGCGTTTTAATTTTGGCCGCAGGATTTGGCTTTGCAAGCTATGCACAAATGGCACAGCCAAATAAAACAAGTGCAAATGCAAGCTATGAATTATGTGGGTCACAAATTCCGTCAAAAATATCAAAAGAAGAAGATTTCAAAGATGAACAATGTTCTAGCGCAATCAATCTCTCTAAAAATCCATACAATATAAAAACAATATATTTTGGAACCAATGATGACCGCGATTATTGCGGCACAGCGGGTTGCACTGGATTTATGTGGGCACAAAAAAATGATGGCAGCTTAAAATCAATCGGTCTTGGATATAATTTATATGAAGTAAAATATTCTGGCACAAAAAATTCAATGCCGTTTTTCACAATTGGTTATCGCGAAGCTAATGGCATAAATGCCGTTTATAAAAAAATATATTTCGACCCAAAAACCAAGACATATAAATAAGGCATAATGCGATGAAAAGAATTCATTTCTTTGCAATTTGCCTTATTGTATTTGGCCTTAACAATAATTCCTATGCGCAAAATATTGTTACAAATAATGCGCAGGATATAAAGCCAAAAATTTTGACATATTGCGGGGAACAAATTCCATCAAAAATTTTAGAAAAAGAACAAGCCCCAGAAAACCAATGTTTAAACTACATTAAATTAGATGATACAAGCGCGGGCTATGTCGCAATTTATTTTGGTCAATATTCAAATGGCACTTATTGCGTGGAGCAAAATTGCACAGGGCAGAAAACTAATAATGTGATGACTTTAAACGTTGTGCCTAAACCAATGGGGTGCAATTATATAATTTGGGGCAGAAAAATAAATGGCAAACTTGAACCACTTGTTCAAAATAAGCGCTCTGTAATGGCAATTTATTATGGTGGAATGCAGAATAACATGCCATATTTTAATATAAAATATTTTAAAGATAGCACTTTAGATTTAATAGAAGATGTCACTTTTTATAGTGACGTCTTTAAAAAATATAAATAGCCAACCTATACCAAAGATAGTCAAAAAAAATATTTATAGCTGTCATCATGGGGTGTCGTTTTTAACCATTTGACATTATATGAAGCAAATGATTTCCTTTGGAGTATGTGATGTCAGAACAATATGACGTAGTAATTATTGGTGGCGGCCCTGGTGGTTATGTTTGTGCGGTTCGTTGCGGTCAATTAGGTTTAAAAACTGCAATCGTTGAAAAGCGCGGCAAATTAGGCGGCACTTGTTTAAATGTTGGCTGTATACCATCCAAAGCATTGCTTCATTCATCACACGCTTTTGAAGGGGCATCACACCATTATGCATCATTTGGCGTTGAAACATCTGGTGTTAAATTAAACCTTGATAAAATGATGGCCAATAAGGATGAAGTGGTCGATGGCCTTACCAAAGGTATCGAATTCCTTATGAAGAAAAATAAAGTGACTTATCTTAAAGGCACAGGCACATTTACTGGCGCGGGCAAATTAAACGTAACCGCAGAAGATGGCAGCGTTACAGAACTTGGTTATAAAAATGCGGTTATCGCAACAGGTTCAGAAGTTGCACCATTGGGCGACATTGTGATTGATGAAGAAAAAATAGTTTCATCAACTGGTGCATTGGCGCTTAAATCAATTCCAAAATCAATGGTTGTTATTGGCGCGGGCGTTATTGGCCTTGAACTTGGTTCAGTTTGGCGTCGTCTTGGTGCCGAAGTTACAGTTGTTGAATATCTTGATAGAATTACCCCAGGGGTTGATTTGGAAATTGCAAAAACATTGCAAAAATCATTGACCAAACAAGGCTTCAAATTCGAACTTGGCAAAAAAGTTACATCTGCGGTTGCGGATAAAAAAGGCGTTAAACTGACTTATGAACCTGCCGCAGGCGGCGATGCCACTGAAATGAATGTTGATGTGGTTTTGGTTGCGGTTGGTCGCAGGCCATACACAACAGGATTAGGGCTTGAAACAATTGGCGTTGAAAAAGATGCGCGTGGTTTTGTGCCAAATCATCATTGGAAAACTAATGTTGATGGGGTTTATGTAATTGGTGATGCTACTACTGGCCCAATGCTTGCGCATAAAGCCGAAGAAGAAGGCGTTGCCGTTGCTGAAATTATAGCGGGGAAAGCTGGTCACGTTGATTTCAACAATATACCGGGCGTAATTTACACCAACCCTGAAGTTGCAGGTGTTGGCAAAACCGAAGAAGAATTAAAAGCTGCAGGTGTGGAATATAAAGTTGGCAAATTCCCATTCATGGCAAACAGCCGCGCCCGCGCCAATGGCGAAGCCGATGGCTTGGTAAAAATTCTTGAAGATAAAAACACCCTTAAAATCCTTGGTGTTCATATGATTGGCACAGGTGTTGGCGAAATGATTGGCGAAGCAGGCCTTGCAATCGCATTCGGTGCATCTGCCGAAGATATCGCCCGCACCTGTCATGCGCATCCAACCATGAGTGAGGCCGTAAAGGAGGCCGCAATGGCGGTTGATAATTGGGCTATCCATATATAAGTGCTTCAACCCCAAACTCGTTTGGGGTTGGTTTTATTTGGCATATTGGTTTTGAAAAAGGGCGCTGTGCGCCCTTTTTTAATAACCTACTTTTGTAAGATATAACCCATCGCTTGGCGCGACTTCGCCGCACATTTTACGATCTTTTGCTTCTAATCGCAATATTAATTCATCAACCGAAAAACGTCCGCGCCCAACATCGACTAATGTTCCAACCATGCTTCTTACTTGGCGATGAAGGAAGGATTGGGCGCTTAATTTGCAATGGATTTGTTCGCCAAATGGGGTTTGTGCTAAATCAATATCAAAAACATCAAGGGTTTTAATTGGGCTTTTGGCTTGGCATTGCATATCACGGAAAGTTGTAAAATCATGTTTGCCAATTAATTTTTGCGCGCCATGTTTCATCAAATCAATATCAATACGAAATGGCGTTTGCCATACAAGGCCACGTAAATACGTGGCAGGCGCGCGGCGGTTTTGGATAATATAAAGGTAATGGCGCGAAGTCGCGCTAAACCTTGCGTCAAAATCATCATCAACAATTTGCGCATCCAAAATAGCAACCTTGCCCAATTTACGCAAATGCGCATTAAGCGCTTCGATAAGGCGGAAATCTTGCCAATCTTTTTCAAGTTTTACACTGCAAACTTGCCCCAAGGCGTGAACCCCTGCATCGGTGCGCCCCGCAACCGAAACGCGCTTAAAGCCGCCATCAATTTTTTCAATCGCACTTTCAACCGCATCTTGTACGCCGCACTTTTCAGGCTGCGATTGCCAGCCGCAAAATGCCGTTCCATCATATTCAAGGGTTAGTTTCCAATTAGTCAAACTTTGCACCCTTTAAAATTGGGTTGGCGCGTTGAAAATCCCCTGCATCCATCGCAGGTTTACCCTCGCGTTGCAGACGCAAAATTCGAATTGCACCTGTGCCGCAGGCAATAATTAAATCATCACTTAAAACCTCACCCGCCGTGCCATTGCTATCAACAATTTCACTCATCAAAATTTTATGGCGCAAACCATCAATCATTGTCCATGCCGCAGGAAGCGGCGAAAATCCGCGAATTTTACAATCAATCTCATGCGCTGGCTTTGACCAATCAATTCGCGCCTCATCCTTGGTGATTTTGGCGGCATAGGTAAGGCCATCTTCTGATTGTGGCACAGGTTTTAATTCGCCCGATGCAATTTTTGGCAAAATTTCCACCAAAAGCCGTGCGCCAATATTCGCGCATTTTTCAGATAAAATTCCATAAGTGTCGGTTGGTAAAATTTCCAAATCTTCTTTGATATAAACCCCGCCCGTATCAAGACCCGCATCCATTGCCATAATTTCAATTGCGGTTTTATTATCACCGGCCTCAATACATCTTTGGATGGGTGCGGCGCCGCGCCAACGTGGTAATAATGATGGGTGGATATTTAAACACCCATATTTTGGCGCATCCAATATTTCCTGTGGCAATATAAGGCCATAGGCAACCACAATTGCAAAATCTAAATTTAAAGCACGAAATTCTTCTTGGGCTTCAAAATTCCGTAATGTTTTTGGTGTACGAACCATAAGCCCCAAAGTTTCGGCGCGCGCGTGAATTATTGTTGGTTGCAATTTTTGACCACGCCCTTTTGGCTTTGGGGGTTGCGAATAAACACAGATAATTTCATGACCTGCATCATACAATGCATTCAATGCAGGAAGGGCAAATTCAGGGGATCCAAGAAAGGCAATACGCATTTTCCCTATATGCTTGAAAAGTGGTTATTTTAAAAGTGGCTTATGCTAGATAAAGATACGAAAAAACATTAGGTACAAAATGGGCGATAAATTAGAAATCAGGGACATGAATGAATTTTGGGCTTGGACAGGTTTGAAATCACCGCGCCCACCTGCTGATTTTATCAATCTTAATTTAATTGGTCATAATAAATATTTTGATGATGAAACTATAAAAAAATCCGCCTTTATCAATTGCCAATTGGGAAAGCATCTTGCACGGCGCTGTGCGAAATTCGCGGGTGTCGTTATCCTTGCCCCTGATAATGAAATGTTTAGCCTTTTCCCAAATGCAACTTATTCGCCATCATCACTTTATTATGCATATAAAGAGGGCAAAGATTGGTGGGAAAATACCAAGGATAGGAAAATCTATAATTGGTTTATTCAAAATAAACGTATTATCCAAACCTCATCATCGGCATTATTGCAAACAAGATGCCATGATTCAGGGCTTGAAAAAGCCATCGCCCATTTGATTGCAAAGCATATAAATCAACATGATATGCCGCCAATTGCCATTATGGGTGGGCATGCCGTTCGCCGCGATGCCGATAGTTATTGGCAAGTTGTAAAACTTGCACGCGCCCTTGCGCGCCGCCATCATTTAATCATTACAGGCGGCGGCCCAGGTTTAATGGAAGCTGGAAATCTTGGTGCATTACTTGCGCCATTTGCCGATGAAAAGCTTGATGAAATAAAGCCTTTTCTTATTGATGAAAATGCCCAAGATTTTCGCAATCACCCACAAAATTGGTTTGAAGCGGCAAAAAAGGTTTTGGATAATTTATTCGGAGATTGGAAAAATCCACCAAATGAAAATTCCCAAAGCCTTGGCATACCAACATGGCTTTATGGTCATGAGCCAAGCAATATTTTCGCAACCCATATTGCCAAATTTTTCTATAATTCATTGCGCGAAGATGGCCTTGTAACAATTGCAGATGGCGGCATTATTTTTGCCGAAGGCAATGCAGGAACAGTTCAAGAAATTTTCCAAGATGCATGCCAAAATTATTATTGCGATATTGAATTTGTGCCAACACCAATGGTTTTATTCAATTCAAGCCCGAATTTTTGGACACGTGAAAATGATGAAATTGGTGATAAAAACCACCGCACAAAATCACTAAAACCACTTCTAACCCAATTAGCGAGCGAGCAGCACGCACCGCATAATTTTGAAAGCGCGCTTTTATTCTCCGACAATATTGATGAGATTTTGGAATTTTTCAAAAATTACCATGATAAAAATATTGATAAATCAACCCTTGGGCAATATTGGCGTTTGGCATATAATGGGCATGCACTTGGCGACCCCGAAAGTTAGAAGTCATGATGAAAGATAGAATTAAAATAATTGAAAAACGCACCCTAAGCGATAATCATTTTCATCTTTATCGTTATGATTTTGAATATTTGCGCAATGATGGAAATTGGCAAAAGCAAATGCGCGAAGTTTATGATTGCGGTGATGGGGCGGCAATTTTGCTTTATAATCTTGCCAAACAAAGCGTTATTTTAATTCGTCAATTACGCCTTCCCGCCGCATTAAACGGCCTTGATGAATTAATGCTTGAAGTACCTGCTGGGCTTTTAGAGGGGGAAGATGCCAAAAAACGCATGATTATGGAGGTTGAAGAAGAAACCGGCTATCACATAAAAGATGCCAAATTCATCTGCAATGCCTTTGTAAGCCCTGGAGCAAATACCCAAAAAATGGTTTTATTTGTCGGCGAATATGAAGATGCCGATAAAAAATCAAAGGGCGGCGGCCATGAACACGAAGGCGAAGAAATCGAAGTATTAGAATATAGTTTCAAAGATGCCTATCAAATGATTGAAAATGGCCAATTACAAGATGCCAAAGCCATAATTTTACTTTTATGGGCAAAAATAAATCTATTTAATTCTTAAAATATGTGCTTTTTAGGCATTTATGACAGAAAAAAAATCCGCGCAAAGCCATATAATCGGCGATAATCACCAAAAACAATTTTGGATATTACAGCTTTTTGGCTGGTTTGCTTTATCAATTATCGCCTTTATCGCGGGGCCATTATGGTATGGTATTAACAATATTTTTCTTGATGTTGCGGTTATAATTCTTCAATCTTGTATTGGTGCTTTAACAACTATCCCGCTTAGAATTATATTTAAAAAAATCTGGGATGAGGGCTTTTACTTTCGCCTTATCATAAGCATAATTTGTGTAAGTTTGGCGTCGATTGTTTGGACTTATGCCAAAATGAAAATCTATTCGTGGATAATGTTTAATGGTGATGCATTAAACATCCCACGCGATTTTGGCGGCTGGCTTTATGTTAGTGTTTTGGTGATGGGTGGTTGGTCAACATTCTATTATGGAATACGTTATTTTCGCCAAGTAGAAATCGAACACGAACAAGCCGAGCGCGCAAAATCGCTTGCCCAAGAAGCCCATTTACGTGAATTGCAGGCCGAAAGCCTTGCGCGAAATGCACAATTATTAATGCTGCGCTACCAAGTTAATCCACATTTTTTGTTTAATACGCTTAATGCCGTTTGCGGTCTTGTTGGCACGGGGCGCGGAATTGAAGCACAAACAATGCTTATTCGCTTAAGTGATTATTTTCGCCACACGCTTGAATATGATTTACAAAGCATGACAGATTTGAAAACCGAAATCGAAGGTCTTGGCCATTATCTTGATGTCGAACGTGTAAGATTTGGCGATAAATTAGATATTGAAATAAAGATGGATAAATTATCAAAAGATGCCTTAGTTCCATCAATAATCCTACAACCCCTTTTTGAAAATGCCATTAAATTTTCGGTTGCCGAAAGCGAAGATATAAGCAAAATTTCATTTAGTTCCAAAATCAAAAACGGGCGCCTTATTATTAAATTAATTGATGATGGCGCAGATAATGATAGTTCAAACAATCTTCAAAAAGGCACAGGAACAGGAATAAAAAATGTTCGTGACAGATTGAAAAATCATTTCGGCGATGATTTTAATTTTAGTGCGCAAAAAGCCAAAAATGGCAAATTCGAAGTTTTGATTGATATTCCATTTTCAAACGCTACAAATACCAAAAATAATGATTATTCGGCAATGGGAGGCAATTAATTGCAAAAACTAAGAACAATAATTGCAGAAGATGAACCAATCGCCCGCGACTTTATGAAGGGCATTATTGATACAATTGATGAAGTTGAATTGCTTGCAATTTGCCCCAATGGAAAAATCGCCTTTGATACAATTATTGAACAAAAGCCCCAATTGGCAATTCTTGATATTCACATGCCCAAAATGTCGGGGATTGAAATTGTAAAATCACTTTCACAATCACAAATGCCGATGATTATTTTTGTTACGGCTTATGATAAATATGCAATCTCCGCATTCGAAGCTAGCGCAATTGATTATGTCTTAAAACCAATTGATAAAGAGCGTGTAACCCGCGCCATAAAGCGCGCAATCGAGCGTATGAAAGAAAAAAACGCCATTGCCCAATTACGTGACCGCGTTTTAGAAATTCTTTCAAATGAGAATTTACTTGGAAATTCTAATAATATTGTTGAAAAGCCAGTAATTGCAAAAAAAGAATTTCCCGCAATTCAGGTTCGTGAAAATGGTCTTAATTTAAGAATTGAGCAAGATAATATAATTTGGATTGAGGCAGCCGGTGATTTTGTTTGTTTTCACGTGCAAACCAAAAATAATGGCATTAAAACTTTTGTTAAACGCATATCAATTACCAAATTAATTTTGCAATTAGATGATGAAATTTTCAAACGTATTCACCGATCAAGAATTGTGAATATAAATTATATTGAAAAGTTTTCTTCGCTTAAAAATGGAATGGTTGAAGTAAAATTAAAAGACAATTCAACCCATAAATTTAGCCAAACCTATAGTGATATTGCCGATTTTCTAATTAATAATCACAAAAACTAAATTATAAATATCCCAATTTCTATAATTTAATCGTGAATTATTCAATTTCATCGCGTTTTTTACCCCTTCATCTCAAAGCCATATTTGGTTTGCTTTCCCTTGGCGCTAAGCAAATTCTATGGCTGCGTACGAATTGTCAAAAAGGCATAAATAGGCGCAGTTTCTAGGGGAAGAAACATATGAAAAATCGTTGTTTAAAGGCGTCAATTATTGCCGCACTAATGCTTAGTGTGTCGCATCAGGCAATGGCGCAAAGTGAGGAAAAAACCAAATCAGGCGAGATTGTGATTATTACCGCATCACGCAAACAAACCAATCTTATGAAAACTTCATTGCCAGTTACCGCAGTAACGCAAGAAGAATTAACCCGTCAAAATATCACTTCACCGGTTCAGATTGCCGATATTGTTCCAAATCTTGAAATCCACATTTCACCAGTTGATAGCGGAACCTCATTCACATTGCGCGGCGTTACAAGCAATAATAATACAGAATTGGGTGACCCAAGTGTGGCACTTCATGTGGATGGTGTTTATTCACCACGCCCACAAGGCGCACTAACCTTAATGTATGATTTAGACCGTCTTGAAGTTTTGCGCGGCCCGCAAGGCACATTATATGGACGCAACGCAACAGGTGGTTCAATAAATGTTATTAATTCCAAACCTAAAATTGGCGATAAAAGCGCAAGCCTAGGAATTGAATTTGGTAATTATTTCCACCGCCAAGGCCGTGGGACAATCAATATTCCAGTAAATGATCAACTTGCATTTCGCTTTAATTTATTTGGTGAAAAACGTAATGGCTGGGCAGATCAGCGAATGGATCAACGCGACTTAAATGGTGATGGTGTTCCAGATACAGATCAAAGATATAATCACGCTGTAAGCCCATCTAAATTTTATACTAATTCCGATAAATATGCATATCGCCTAAGCGGGCTTTATAAGCCAATGGATAATTTGGATATTTTGGGCACTTATGAAGTTCTTGAAGACAGAAGCGTAGGCGGAATAAATTTCCAAGATTGCGAACGCGCACCTGAAAACTGCAAAACTTATGGCCTTAACCGCAATACTGTTTATGTAAACGTTCCAGGTCAAAGACATTTAAGCCAACATAATATCCGCCTAAGCACTGATTGGAAAGCAAGCGAAAACCTAAAAGTTAAATTTGCTTATGGTCATTCGGATCAAAAATTATCACAAAGATTTGATGATGATTCAGGACGCCGCCCAATGCCGGGAACTTTGGTTTGGGCATTTAATGTTCCGGCATTTTCAAACCAAACCCAATGGGAAGATATAATGCAAACCCATCCGAAATCAAATTCGGTTTCGGATTCTTATGAATTGCAATTGCATGGCAAAAATGGAAAACTTGATTGGCAAGTTGGATATTTCAACTTCTCTGAAACTACGGATTCATTGTTTTCAATTGAAAATCCGTTTTGCTGTTCTGCGCCATGGCTTGGCGGCACTGTCGTAATCGCACCTGACCAAGGTTCGGATTCACAGGCTTTCTTTGGTAATGCAAGTTTCAAGGCAACTGACAAGCTTTCATTTAATGTCGGCCTTAGAACAACCACAGATAAAAAACACGCCCTTAAAGTGCTTGGATATAATTGCTATGGTGGGTTTAATGTTGATATTAACACCAAAAACACCTGTAGCCTAAGCGGTGGTAAAATCCTGCTTGAAGGCGCAGATTGGAGTAAGTTTGCAAACCTTAATGGCTGGCCAATTTACACAAGTGCGGATTTGGCAAAATATTATCGCACAGGAATTGAAAACCTTCAAAATTATGCTTTGACTGCTGTGGGTAATTTCCAAGATTCATGGTCACATTTTGATTATCGCCTTGGCGCTGATTTTGACATAAATGAAAATAATTTTGCTTATGCCTATATTGCAACTGGCTATAAAGCAGGTGGTTTCAGTGCGGCAAATAATTTTGATGGCTCTGGCGTGGTTAATGCGGGTGAAACCGTATATTTCCCATTCAAACCCGAAACAGTTATAAATTATGAAATTGGCCTTAAAAACTATATGTTTGGTCACAAATTACGTAACCAAATTTCAATCTTCAGATCACGCTATAAAGACAAGCAAGAAACTTCGGTTCGTTATGTTGGTAAAGATAAAAATACCGGCCTTGATATAACTGCATTGGTTACAGACAATGTTGCCGATTCAATTCTTCAAGGTATCGAAATTGAAAGCAATCTTAAACTTGGCAATCATCAATTTGATTTCTCTGGAAGTATGCTTGACACTTATGTTGTTAGTAATCCGTCTTATTCAGATTTTTGGTTCTGTGCAGGGCGCTCTACAACACCATTCCCATGTAATTCAAACATTAATCCTAAAGGCATGGAATTACCATTTGCCCCTGATTATAAATTATCATTGGCTTATTCTTATAAATGGAATTTATCAAATGGTGCGCAAATCAAACCTTGGGTTCAAATTCACCATGAATCAAGCATGTGGTTATCATCACCAAATTTCAATCAAGTTGAAAAATATTCTGATGAACGCCCTGCTTTCACCACTGTTAATGCGAACATTTCATACACCACACCGGATGGTCGCATGAAATATGAAGTCTATTGCTCTAATTGCACTGATCAATGGGTAAGAACTTTTGCAATTCCTGATGGCAATGGTCAGTTTGCATTTGGCGGCTATCGCGACCCATTATTTTATGGTGTAAGGGCAGTATTTAATTTTTAGGTAAAACTGCTGAAAATGCAAAAAACAATTTCCTCCAAACTAGCTA
>CAZKYS010000050.1:0-16740 GCA_964557085.1 uncultured Caulobacteraceae bacterium | reverse complement strand
CAAATTCTTGATATGCAAGTTTTAGGCGACCAATCATATTATCAATTTCGTTAATCTTGGTATTGTCGCCAATTGCCGCCGCCTTGCCACGCGCCTTTATTAAAGTATTTGTTGAAGGCACGTAATAAGTAAAAAGGCGTTGAACCTGACTGAATTTCTCTGGATGTTTTTTTAAGTCTTGCGAACATTTATCAAGCACATTTACCATATCGCGAAGATTATCACCCAATTCGCCCGATGCCACATGACTGGCAGCTTTGATTGCATCAATATCATCCTCAGCTTCATCAAGGATTTTTGAAACAGGTGTTATTGGCTGCTGATTAGTAATTGGAACAACTTCGGGAACGAATGAATCATTTTGCTTTTTTTGCCAATATTCTTCTTCTTCTTCGTAAAATTCTTTGTATTTCTTCTTGGGTTCAGTAAGGCCAAGTGCGCCAAAAACCCAAAAAGACATACCAAACAAAATCCAAGGATTAAAACCAAGCATTCCCGCAATAAGAAACGCCATTATCAATTGGGGAAATACTTTTGGCGACTTTGCGCGTTCCCATACTTCATCCCAAGTTTTTGGTCTTCTTTCCCACGGATTTCTCATTATTTTTTGCTCTCAATTTTTCCGAAGTCTTGCTCTAAAGATTGTGATAATAATTTCATATCAATATCCGCAGAACGACCGTCATCACCATCCATTTTAGAATTAAATTGTGAAAAGGCAATTTCAAGTTTGCCAAGCATTTCATCAATTTCACCAAGTCTTTGTGCATCCCCCGAACTTGCTGCCTTTCCGCGCGCAACAAGTAAATTCGCTGTTTCAGGTGTGTAATAAGTGAAAAGCCTTTGAATTTGTGACAATTTTTCAGGCGCTTTTAACAAGGCCATTTTTGCCTTTTCAAGTGAGTTTACCATTTCACGTAAACTTGCACCCAATTGACCTGTTGCAACATTTGCCGCGGATTTTATTTGCTCAATATGATTTTGGGCATCATCAAGAATTTTCAAATGCATTTGTGGGGGCGGTAAAGCAACATTTTGCGGCGCTTCATCCACACTAGGCTTGAAATAATCATTATTATTATTTTGCACAATTTTATTAGGTCGCCCCGCAATTGCACCAAATAAAATCCATGGGATTGCAGCAAATAAAAACGCAAACCAGCGAAAATCATAATTAAAGCCTGAAGCACCCAAACATGCAAACCAAAACATAGAATTTATAATGCAAACAGCGCGATAGATGCGCCTGTTTCGCGCCTCTTTTGGTGGCATATTTGCTAATTCTTGGCGGCGTCTGCGTAAAAATATTGGCATTTTATACTTTATTTGCCGCAATTAATGCTTGACGTAATTCTTCAGTCATTTCACCCATACGAACTTCGATTTGCGCACGTTTAACGCGCCCTTCTTCTTGGGTTTTTAGAACGCCTGAAATGGTTTCGATTAAATCGCGATTTGCCTGTTCCAAGGTTTCAACATCAATAATGCCACGTTGTGATTGCTCTTCGATTGCTATGGCTTGATTTTTCATCATCGCGCTTGTTTGGCGCAGCATTTCATTGGTGGCATCAGTAACCGCTTTTTGCATTTCAAGTGCATCTTCTTGACGGCGCAGCCCCAAAACCAAAACCATTTTTTGTTTCCATAATGGAATTGTAAGGCGGGTTGATGCCTGTAATGATTCAATCAAAGTTTCATCACCAGATTGAACAATGCGAATTTGTGGTAATTGTTGAATACCAACTTGGCGCGCTTGTTTTAAATAGAAAACACGTTTTTCAAGCCTATCAAGCGCCTGCTCTGCATCCTTATAGGTTTGGGCTTCGATAAGGCCATCACCATCGAGTGCCGCTTGCTGGGCAATTTGTTTTAATTCAGGAAGGCGGCTTTCACGCATTTCTTTGGCAAATTCTTCACCAGCTTCGATATAGGCGGCAAGTTGCGCTATAGAACCTGCGGTTTGTTCGTGTAAATCGTCTAAAACCGCAATATCACGCCTTAGGCCATCTTTGCGTTTTTCAAGCTCTAGGGCGATAAAATCAATTTGGCTTGCGACATCTTCATAACGACCTTTGAATTTTTCCATTTCGGCGCGCGCACCGCCAAAAAGCTTTCCAAAGAACCCCTTTTTCTGCACGGCAGCAGGATCAAGGCCCTTCGCTTTGGCGATAATATCAACCAATAATTTGCCAGTATCACCAGTGTCTTTATTCTTAGTTTGCGAAAGAATTTTATCAGCATAGGCAACGACATTGCGCTGTGCACTATCACCAAATGTTGCAATTGATGCGCGGTCATCAAGTGAAATTTGCGAGCGAATTTTTTCAAGTTCAGCTTTATTTGCAACTATAGCAGGAAGTGTTTTTGATTCTGCAACCGGTAAATTCAAAGATGCAACATCGGCGATTTTTGCATCATCTGTTTTTGTATCACCAATATTATCGCCAATTGCCATCACTCTCTCCCAATTTCCTTATAAGTGAAATCAAATTCCCTTATAATTAATACTGAAACTAAACAAATTTAAGTGGCAATATGAAAAAAAAAGCTGATGACCTGTAAATAATCAATAATATGGCACTAATTAAGCACGAACAACGCGAATTTTCTTTCCAATTGTTGGAATTTCCTTGCCATTCATTGATAATATTTCATTGAACTTGTCTTTTTTGCCCTTAAGGCTCCAATCAAAGAAATATCCAGCGGCAACACAGGCAGTTGCAAGAATTTCACGTTGTGGCGGTTCATCATGCTTCTTCTCTTCGCGTTTTTTTCCACGAATACGCCCAAGAAGCCCACCAAAACCAGATGATTTTGATGGCAAATTAAGGCCGATTACACCCGAACCTGGTGGCGGTTCTGGAAAAGAATCCAAATCACCTGCAATCATAGTGCGGCCATAAATGATTTGCCGTTTTTGATTGGAATTTGCGCCATCATCTTGCGAAACCGGCGTTGGCATAAGTGAATATGCGCCCCGAATCCGCCCATCTGCCAAATCTGAATTTGGCAATAACATCCTATTCCAGCCAATCAATTCAAGTGCAGTCCACGCGCCTTCCCCATGTCCCGCTATACCAATTGTATCAAAATCAACGCGCTTTTGTATGTCGCCAAGTATGCTGGTTACATCGTATATTTTATCTAAAGTGAAGCGAACTTGTTGTGCGCGGCGCGTATTATTTGCAATTTTAGAAGTTTTTGAATTTGGCGGTGTTACATCCGATGGCATAACCAAAATCACAAAATAGCCCTTTGCCGCCATTGTTCCAACCATCAAATCATAA
Source organism: uncultured Caulobacteraceae bacterium (assembly GCA_964557085.1). GTDB lineage: Bacteria > Pseudomonadota > Alphaproteobacteria > Caulobacterales > Aquidulcibacteraceae > Pseudaquidulcibacter. The sequence goes on along the minus strand of CAZKYS010000050.1, from coordinate 13,453 downwards.
GATATTGGATCGGCATTATCATCAACTGAACATATAATTATCGGCCATCTTCCATCTGCAACAAGCGGATAGGCCATTCTTATATCAATTTCACTTTTATCGAAGGCACGAAGTTTTGTGTTCACGAATTGCGCCATCGGAACGCCCATGCATGAATCAAAAGAATCTTTAAAACTATCTTTATTTGAGCCAAAAATACCAAAAGTCTTGGCGCTAGCATTCGCAGCCAAAAAGCATGGCGCACCTATGGCTGAAATTATTGCACTTCTTCTACAAACTTTGCCGTCAAAAAGTTTTTTTGAAACCACGGATTTCGCTCCTACCTTCCAGATGCTTTTTGGCTATGCTGATTTGGAAAATAAAGGTTAATGCGAAATACAAATTTGTCCAATTAAAATTGCAAATATCACGGTCATTTTCCCTTACGAATAATTTCAATAAGGTTTTTGGTTGCTAAATCGCGCTTTTCACTTGGGCCATTTTCAATGTCTTGATTTATTTCTAATGCAATAACTTTGCCCAATTCTACGCCCCATTGGTCGTATGAATTAATGCCAAATAATATACCTTCAACAAAACATCTATGTTCATAGAATGCCAGAAGTGCGCCAAAATTAAATGCATCAAGTTTTTGCAGTAAGGTTACAATATTTGGGCGATTGCCACTAAAAACACGGTGTGGCGCGATATTTTTGATTTCTTCTTCGCTTGCGCCTTTTGCGCGCATTTCTTGGGTCACTGTTTCAAGGCTTTTGCCGCGCATCAAACCTTCGGATTGTGCCAATGCATTGGCAAGCGTTAATTGACGTGATGCTTCATATTCAAGGCCATCATCAAGAATTAAGATAAATTCTAATGGCGTTACAATCGGGCTTTGGTGTAGATGTTGAAAGAATGCGTGTTGGGCATTTGTGCCCTCTGCGCCCCAAACTACTGGGCCCGAATATGTTACATCGCCACCATCGCGCGAAACCGCCTTGCCATTTGATTCCATATCTAATTGTTGCAAAAATTGTGGCAATAATTTTAATCGCGCGGCATAAGGAATAATGGCACGGCTTTCATAATTCAAAACTGTGCGGTTCCAATAACCGATTATACCACCTAAAAATGGAATATTTTCATTAATTGGTGCACTTTCAAAATGTTCATCCATAAGGCGCGCGCCGTCGCGTAATTCTTCCATGAATTTGCGACCAAAGGCCATTTCAAGAGAAAGCCCAACCGATGACCAAAGCGAATAGCGACCGCCTACCCATTCTTCGAAGCCAAATATTCTATCTTGGGCAAAGCCTTGTGCCATTGCTTTATCAGGTGCGGCAGAAATGGCGACCAAATGTGCCATGTCATCTTTACCAATTCCCGCCTGTAACCATTCACGTGCAAGGTTTAAATTTGTAAGGGTTTCAATTGTAGTAAAGGTTTTAGATACACAAACCACCAATGTTTCTTTTGGATCTAAACCATCAATTGCATATCTAAATTCTGTTGGTTCGATATTTGCGCAAAAACGAATTTGTGGGCCATTATGATTAAATGGTTTTAGTGCTTCATAAACAAGACGTGGCCCTAAGTCCGAACCACCAATTCCAATATGAATAATATTTTTAAACGGCGCGTCATATTTTGTTTTAATGCTGCCATCATAGATTTTTTGGGCAAAACTACTGGCGATTTCCATATCTTGGCGCATTTTTTCGCTTTGTGGCGTGCCTTTGGCATTCCATTCACGTTTCGGATTTCTTAGGGAAAAATGCAAAACCGCGCGATTTTCGGTAAGATTTATTGCATCGCCATCAAACATTTTGGCGCGTATTTCTTCAACTTTTTTTGATTTGGCAAAATCAATCATCATATCTAATTGCGATTGTGAAATATTTGATTTTGAAAAATCAAACACCAAATCACCAATTTCTTTACAAAAATTACTAAGGCGTTTCGGTTCGCTATTGATAAGCTCTTCAATTTTTTGTGTTTTTGCCGAAGTCTTTAATTCGTTTGAAAAGTCATGCGAAGTCAATTTTGCTGCCCCTTTTAATTTTTATCAATCTATCTATGCGATTATAGCCCCATGAGCAATATTCAAATAAGCATAGAAGACTTTCCAGAAGCAACAATAATAATGGCCAAAAATGGCAAAATTCGCGCTTCAAATTCAATTGCCACAAAGCGTTTTGGCGATAAAGGCGAAATTGGCAAATTCGCGCCATGGCTTGAAAATAGTCACGGCTGGAATATTCGTGAAAGTGATAATGGCGAAATTATAGGCACTTTTAGGCCAGATGCCGATGAAACCGCCCGCGCCAAAACCATGCTTTTTGCAACATTAAGCCATGAAATACGAACGCCATTGAACGGGATTTTGGGCATGGCAGGCCTTTTGGGGCTTTCAGAATTAAACCCTGCGCAGCGTTCATACCTTCAAGCTGTTGAAGATAGTGGTCAGCATTTATTGGGGCTACTTAATGATATTTTGGATTACGCAAAACTCGAAAGCGGCAAAATTGAATTGGAATCAATTGAATTTGATCCAATTCACACTTTGCAATCTATTGCCGAAATATGCTCACCCAAGGCGCATGAAAAAGGTCTTGAAATTGCCGTTTGCACTAATGGCCCTATTCCTCGCAAAGTTCGCGGTGATGATGGGCGCCTTCGCCAAATTATCTTAAACCTTACTTCAAACGCCGTTAAATTCACGCCAGAAGGTGGTGTGATTTTGCGAATTAAAGCAAATTCAAACGGCGTTTTGCGCATCCAAGTTGAAGATACAGGAATTGGTGTTCCAGAAAATAAAACCAAATCAATTTTCGATGAGTTTGCACAAGCAGATTCGTCACATACGCGTGAGTATGGTGGGACAGGCCTTGGACTTGCAATTGTCAAAAAGCTTGCAAAGGCAATGAATGGTGATGTTGCAATCTTACCGCGTGAGGGTGGTGGAACAATATTCTATGTTGAAATTCCATTCGAAATTATTGAACCTGCAATAAATTATTCGGCAAAACTTAAAGGCAAAAAAATTGGCATTGCTACCAATTCTGATGTTTTATTTGATGCCATTAAAACCAATTTATCATCTTATAAAACCGTCATAAGCAAGATTGATAATTTTGAAAATCTTGGCAGATTTGATGTAATTTTGCTTGATGCCGAATTTGCAAAAAATGAACAACATGAATTCTTTAACCTAAATATTCCAATTGTCGCCCTTATTGGTCAAGAACATCGCCAATTAATTGAAGAATATCGTGAAAAAGGTATTTTCGCTTATCTTATAAAGCCATTAAGAATCGGCTCGCTACTTGAGCGAATTGGCCTTGCACTTAAGGACAGTATTAGTGAAATTCGCAACGAAATTGCCGCAAATGATGAGCGTGCAAATTGGGCACAAACACATATTGGAACGCGTGTGCTGCTTGCCGAAGATAATCGTATTAATGCCCTATTGGCTAAAAGCCTTCTTGAACGCAATGGCTGTGATGTGGTTTGCGTTGCCAATGGTGAAGAGGCATTAGAAGCCGTTAAAACCACACCTTATGATTTGGTATTCATGGATTTCCACATGCCAATTATGGACGGTTTAGAGGCAGCACGCAAAATCCGCGGCCTTGGCGGTGAATATAGTCAATTGCCAATTATCGCCCTTACTGCTGCGGCAATGGAAGAAGATAGACGCCAATGTATCGCCGCGGGTATGGATGATTTCATTACCAAACCACTTGATGCAAATGCATTGTCAAACATTCTTACTAAATGGGCAAAGCCTGTACAAAATAATATGAATATTAAAAACCATGCCTAATTGCCATATATTTGCCTAAATTATAGTATCAAGGGATAATATGATTGCGGGGGCAATATGATAAAAAAAATTGGGCATTTATTTGTAATATTATTTTGTGCATTTGGATTTTTTAATAATGCAAAGGCAGATATTAATGCCGCAAAAAGAAGCGTCCCACGCATTGCCCTAATTGGTTTTGATGAAACGGGACAGGGTTTTATGTCCACGGGTTCTGGCTTTGCGATTGGGAAAAACCTTGTAATTACAAATTATCACGTCATAAGCCAATATGATATTTTATCTCAACCAATCATATTATCTATCGGCCCCAATGGCGAAGCAAAAAGACTAAAAGCACAAATTAAAGCGTTTGATAAACAGGCCGATATTGCCCTTCTTTATGTACCAGAGGGGAATTATGTTCCTTTGCCACTTAGTTTATCGCGCGCTGATTCTGAAATTGGGGTTTATGCTTTGGGTTATCCTGGCGTGGTTGATGATGTTTATCAGCGTCAAACCGACCAAATACTTTCACCATCACGCCCCGAAGCATTTGAAGGCACAGTTTCAAATTACGTAAACCAAAGCCCAAATGGCGAAAAAGTTGAAACCATAAACCATTCGGCACAAATAAGCGGCGGTAATAGTGGCGGGCCTTTGGTTGATGAATGTGGACGTGTTATTGGTGTTAATACATGGCGTGACACCCAAAATGGCACTTATTCTTTTGCAATATCCGCCAAAATTGTTGCAAATTTTCTTAAATCAAATGGCGTATCTGTTCCAATCATTGAGGATAAATGTATATCAGCAGGCCAAAAAGCCACCGCCGAAGCGGAAATCGCCCAAGAAAAACTTCATCAATTAATCACTGATTCCGAAACCACAAAACAAAGCATAATTGCCAATCAACAAGAAATTGAAAGCACAAAACAAAACTTAAAATCGCAAATTGAAATTTTAAAAATCATAATTTTCGCAATATGCGCAATACTTATTGCAACGCTTGGCTTTGTATTCTTTATGGCATTAAAGCCAAAGGCCATCACAAATTCCAAAACACCAATTACAATGTTTGCAATCTTAGTTTTTGCGGCAATTTTTGGCGGCGCGGGTTTTGTTATTTGGAAAACCAAATTTCAAAAACAAGATAATTCAAATAGCGTAAAAATTTCAAACGAAATTGCCCAAGAAATCACTGGCGCACAACCAAATAGCAATGATAAACAAATGGAAATTGCGCCTAATGCAAATGATAAATCGTCTGCAAATGACGACGATACATTGTTAAAAGATGCCAATTTAGGCGCAAAATATTCATGCAATTTTGACAATAATGCATCCCAAAAATTTCAAACCGATACAAGCAGTTTTGAAAATACTTTGAATTTTAGATTATCGCAAAATACGTCATGCCTTATGGGGCGCACACAATATATTGAAAGCAATAGCAAACTTGTTCGGCTTCGCCCAAGTGATAAGGAACGCGCGCTTTTTGTTTCTATTTTTGATCCCAAAACCAATACTTATAGTCAAAAACGTATTGCCCTTGATAGTGAACGCTTCGACAAATTAAAAAGCATGACAGATAAAATCCCACGCAAAACCTGTGGTGCGCAAATCAAGACTCAAGAAGCCGCAGTTTACAAAGAATTTGCCAGCGAGATTAATTCTAATGCGATTGAAAATTTTGTTTGGCGATGTAAACCTGCGCAATAAATTTTGGAAAAGTATGATTTAAAACATATTTTTATCTTGCGATTTAATTAAAGTCGTTACATTGTATCGCCATAAGAGGCAGTAATGACTAATAATGAAAACAATAAACCGAAAACAACGGTTTCGCAATTTTTTGAAAAATCTTCATTGGTAATGTTTGGCTTAGGCTTTTCGGCAGGTATGCCGAACTTGCTTGCTGGAACTAGTTTTACTATGGGCACATGGATGCGCGATGCAGGTATTTCTTTAACAATTATTTCGCTTTTAGGCTTGGCGACATTATCTTATGCCTTTAAATTCTTATGGGCCCCATTGGTTGATAGAATCGCGCTTCCGGTTCTTGATAAATGGCTTGGTCGTCGCCGTTCGTGGATTTTATTGACACAAACTTTGGCTATGGCATTTTTGATAATTTTATCAACGCTTGACCCTGGTTCGCAATTCGCACTTTTTGCAACTTTGACAGGTTTTCTTGCTTTTACCGGTGCAACACATGATATTGCGGTTGATGCATGGCGCATCGAAGTTGCCGAAACTTCCGATAAATTGGGTATTTTAACCGCAATGTATCAATGGGGTTATCGCATTGCTTTTGTGGTAACTGGCGCTGTTCCTTTATATATTGCGCAATATTTCAATGGAAATAATTATAATCACCTTGGTTGGGGCGTTGCTTATGCGGCAATGGGTGTCTGCATGATTGTTCCAATCATCGCTACCTTAATTGCCGACCGTGAAAAGGTTGCACCCGCGCCGCGTTGGCACGCGCCCGCTGACACAATTCAAAACCCTGCAATTGAGGCTTTGGAATGGGCTGGAAGGCTTTTGCTTTTGGTGCTTGCGGCCTGTTTTCTTGCAGCTGGCCTTGGTGGTCGTGCCGAGCCTGTTGGTTGGTTCTTAGGTGAATTTTATGGCGGCGTTGCGGCACTACAAAAATCACTAGAAGCAAAGCCTTATGGAGTGTGGCAACAAGTTGTTTTTGCGGTAACTGGTTTGTTTTTCATTTATTTAATTGCACAACCTATTCCAAACCTTAAAACCAAGGCATCGGCCTATTTCAAATCAGCCTTTGGCGAACCAATTGCCGATTATTTCAAACGTTTTGGCAATGCAGCAACCCTTATTTTGGTATTTATGTGCGTTTATCGCCTTTCAGAATTTCTTTTAAATATTACGGGTGCAATGTATCTTGATGCTGGTTATACAAAGGCCGAAATTGCCAATGCACAAAAGATTTTTGGCGTTATCGTAAATGCGGTTGGTGCAGGGCTTGCGGGCTGGGGTATTATGCGATTTGGAATTTTCAAATGCCTAATATTTGGGGCATTTTCACAGCCTTTATCGCATGTTGGATTTTTGGCAATTTGTTATTTTGGCAATCAAAATATTCCATTCTTTGCAAATTTAGGCATTCAACCATCATTATGGGCCGCAATTGGTATTGATAATATTTCCGCAAGTTTTGCAGGCACAGTTTTCATTGTTTATATGTCGCGCCTCACGCGTGAAGGTTTTACGGCAATGCAATATGCAATGTTCTCATCGCTTTATGCCCTGCCTGGTAAAATTATCATGGCATTATCGGGGCGCATAGTTGAAGGTTTGGCAAAAGCTTCACATGATGGTTTCATGGCCTATTTAACCCCATATTTTACCCATTTGGGAAAAGGCTCTTTTGAAACCGCATCAGCAAAAATGGGCGTAAGCGCGCAAGCACTTGCGGCGGGATATGGTGCATTCTTCTTATACACAATGGTGATGGGGATTTTTGGTATTATAATGGTATTTGTAATATCAAGGGGCGAAGCACGTGCCCATTTAGAAGAACATAAATAAAGTTTCGGTATTTACGAAACATAATTTGCGAATGATAATGTTGGCATGGAAAATCATGCCAACAAATTCAATGCCCTTTATCGCAGCATTTTTGAAAAATCATCGCGAAGAATTCGCGACAAACGCGAAATGCTTAGTAATGAATCAATCGCCATATTGAATCATATGGCGAATATTGGCCCTTCAACATTAAGTGAATTATGCGTTCATTTAGACCGCGCGCCATCAACCCTTTCTGAAATAATAAAACACCTTGAACATAAGGGATTTATCGAACGTCAAAATGATGAAACTGATAAAAGGCGCCAATTCTTATGGCTAAGCAATTATGGTTTTGAAGCACTTAATCAAGAAAATAATGTGATTGATGAAAACATCGTCGCCAATGCATTTGGAAAAATGAAAACCGAAGACGCCGAAACCTTATTATTACTTTTAGAAAGATTTAGCGAAAATCTAAACAAGGAGGGTTAAATGCATAAATGCGAAAGCTGTGGAATGCCGATTGAAAGCGGAATTTATTGCCAATATTGCGTTGATGAAAAAGGCAATCTTCAAGATTTTGATTTGCGCTTCGAACGAATGCAAGAATGGGCATTAAAAAAAGGCGCATCAATCGAAGATGCACGCATTCAAACAATAAAATATATGTCAACAATGCCAGCTTGGAAAAACCATCCTGAATTATTGAAATTGATAAATTAGCTAATATTATTTTTGGGCTTAATTATATCAATAATGCTTGGCATTAGGGCTAAAAATGCCAAGCCCAACAATGGCAGCAAAAAGCTTGGTGATAACAAATCATGCGCACTTGGAAGATGGCCTGCAAGCAATTCACGCTTAAAGGCTTTACCTAAAAATGCCAAACTAATTTCAACAGGTAAAATCCCAAGAAAAGTTGCAATTACAAACTTTTTAAAATTTACTTTGAATGCAGATGCCGCAATTGTAACCGCAAAAAAAGGCGCAATTGGCAAAAGCCTAAGTGCTAATAAATTTGTAAATTCATGGCGAAGAAAGCTATTTTCAAATCTATCAATCATTGATCCTGCTTTGGCCTTTATGCCACCACCAAATGCCTGCGAACTAGCCCAATAAAGGATTGATGCGCCGATTGTGGAACCAATGGCACAAATAAAACCGCCATAAAGCCCGCCAAATAAAATACCAGAACTAAGGGTAAGCCATGCAACACTTGGCATAGCAATCGCACAACATAATGCATATATTGCAATAAAACTAAAAGCCGCCAAAATAAAATGTGAATTCACCCAAATTGATGTTTGGGAAATCATTGTTCCAATATTTGTTGGATTCATATATTTTGCACCGCCAAATGCAAAAAAACTTATTAATATCAATGCCAAAAACAATAAAGGCATAAATTTCGATATTCTATTTTCCAACATTATTCCCCAATATTCTTTGGCTATAGCATAATGCTAAATGGTGTCAAAAATATAATATTTCAACCTTTAATGCTTGCACCCAAACAGCGCATCGAATAGCCTATACAAAGGAGAATTTAATGCGCCGTTTTTTGACCATCGTTACTTGTTTCGCCCTTAGTGCTTGCCAAACCACACAAAATACTGCCCCAATCCAAAAGTTTGAGGCAAAACCAGTTGCAAATTGGCAATATGGTGCAATGGTTGCCTCTGCTAATCCAATGGCTACACAAGCTGGGGTTGATATTATCGAAAAAGGCGGTTCGGCGATTGATGCGGCAATTGCCGTACAAAGTGTTCTAAGCCTTGTTGAGCCTCAAAGCTCGGGCATTGGTGGCGGCGCTTTTATGCTTTATTTTGATGCCAAAACTGGCGATGTGCAAACTTATGATGGGCGCGAAACAGCGCCAATGGGTGCAAAACCCGATATGTTCATGCAAGATGGCAAACCTATGGAATTTTGGACTGCGGTGAAATCGGGGCACTCCACTGGTGTTCCCGGTGTAATTGCAATGCTTGATTTAGCATGGAAAGATCATGGTAAATTAAAATGGGCACAAAATTTTGAACCTGCAATTGGATTGGCCGAACACGGTTATCCACTTACCAAACGCACTGCTGAATACGCTGAAATATTGCCAAAACTCACAACACCGGGGGCGGATGTTATTGCCACATTTTATGACGAAAATGGCAAGCCAAAACCTGCGGGAACTTTGATGAAAAATCCCGCCTATGGCAAAACTTTGCGTGAAATTGGTCAATATGGGCCAAAGGTTTTCTATGAAGGCCATATCGCAAAAGACATTGTTCAAAAAGTTCAGTCAAATGCAATTCCCGGCACTTTAAGCCTTGAGGATATGAAAAACTATCGCCCAACGACACACCAACCATTATGCCAAACTTACCGCGTGCATTTAATGTGTGGAATGCCACCGCCATCATCTGGTGGTATTGGCACATTGATGATTATGGGAATTTTGGAAAATTATGACATGAAAACATTGGGTAATAGCACCCAAGGTTGGCATCATTTCATAGAAGCCCAACGCCTTGCCTATATGGACCGCGATACTTATGTTGCGGATGACAAATTTGTTGATGTTCCAACCCAAGGTTTACTTGATAAAGAATATCTAAAATCGCGCGCATCACTTATTAGTGAAACTGAAGCTATGAAAAACGTAGTTGCGGGCAATCCAAAAGGTTCGCAAAAGCGTGGGCGCGATGCAACGGGCGGCGTTTCTGGAACTTCACATTTTGTTATTGTCGATAAAATGGGCAATGTCGTAAGTATGACCACAACTGTTGAGAATTTATTTGGTTCGCAGCAAATGGTTGATGGATTTTTTATAAATAACCAACTTACTGACTTCTCATTCTTGCCAAATGATAAGGATGGAACACCAATTGTAAACCGTGTCGAGGCGGGTAAAAAACCACGTTCTTCTATGTCACCAACTATTATTTTTGATAAAGATGGGCAATTTGAATTAGCCATTGGCTCCCCTGGTGGTAATGCTATCATTGCATATGTCACCAAGGCGATTATAGGGGTTTTAGACTGGGATATGCCATTAATTGATGCATTGGGTCTACCAAATGTAATTGCGCGCCGTGAGCCTGCTGCGATGGAATACAAAAGGTTTGACACAAATAACGCGCAAGCATTGAATGCAATGGGACACACATTCCAAGATGGCAATGGCGCCGAAAACTCTGGCCTTCATGCAATTATGCTTAAAGATGGCAAACTAATCGGCGCAGCAGACCCAAGACGCGAAGGAAACGCACAGGAAGCGCATTGATATTTATTTCAATGTAACAATTGCATTTTTTAAGTCTTCACTTTGTTTTATAATTAAAGTGCCACCTATTATTGGCAATTCAACAACACCTGACTCTTTAAATGGTAAATCAAATTTACCAAGTGAACAATTGCCAATTGAAACGTAAATTTTAATGCCATTTTTCGTCCATTTTACAAAATTATAGGAAACTTTAAGCTCTTTAAAATTAACAGTGCCTTTTTCATCAAACATTGGCATGTCGATATATTGGCGAAATGGTGCTACCGAATAATTAGTTACAAAGTCTGGCCTATATTGGCCAGTAGTAAGATATGCGCCTGAATTATCAACACCAAAACATACAGAATGATTTTTCTTAAATTGGTTCTCTCCAAAGAAGCACCACAATTCATTGCTTAAACCTGAAAAGCGCGAGCTTGAATAATTCCGTATTTCTTCTGTAAAATTTCCTGCCCAATAACCAATTGCACCAGAATTAATTGCCTTTAGATTAAATACGCCAGAGCTTAGAATTATATCCTGTTTCAAAACTGCAGTTCTTTTATATACAACATTTATATTTGCTAAATCATCACCCGCTTTAACAGTTTTACTAGAAATTTCGATCGGGTGTTTTTCATCTATTTTAAGCACTTCATTAATATGAATATTAGAATTAATGTATGAAAAATCTTGACTTATTGCATCTATAGGCAAAGATAATAATGCAAAAGAAAAAAGAAAAGAAAAAATTTTTGCTATTTGTTTAAAATAATTCATATCAATCACTTGTTTTTTAAAATGTCAAAATTTGAATTACTTTAAACTATATTATAATGTAAACTAAAAAAAGCCCTTGATTTTCTCAAAGGGCTTTCTTCATTAATATATCGTTGACTATTTTTTCAACAAATCCCTGATTTCACCAAGCAAAACTTCGGTTGGTGGTGGCGGGGCATCGGCAACCACGGCAGGTTTGCGGATTTTATTTACGGCTTTAATCATAATAAATACCGCAAATGCAATTATTACAAAGCTAATGATTGTATTGATGAAATTTCCATATGCAATTGCAACTTCTGGCTTTTTTGCAACTTCATCGGCAGCTTTAAGAACGATTTTCATCGATGACATATCAAGGCCACCAGTAAGAACACCAACCACCGGCATAACTAAATCTTTTACAAAACTATCAACAATTTTGCCAAATGCGCCGCCAATAACAACGCCAACTGCTAAATCAACAACATTACCTTGCGCGATAAAATCTTTAAATTCTTTTGAAATACTCATCTTTTGCTCCTTTGTGTTTTACCACAAACCAATTATTAAAGCATAATCAACAATTAAAATATTTATGAATTTTGAGTGCAATACTATTTATCTAAAATACTACGGACAGAAATAGACCTACCATCTTCACTAAGCAAAAATTCTATATGGTGAAAATATGTATCAAGGAAAGCAATCCGAGAATCATTAAATTTTAGAGTTATGTATTCCATTTTGTCATTATTTACAATAACATCCAAGTCTAGACGCTTACCCCAAATCCTCGCAATTCTATATTCTACAAAGACGTCTGGGTGCTTATTCGCGACCACTAACTCAAGCTGTGCTGCTATTGTTGCTATTTCCGGCCCTTCAAAACTTTCTACAAAATACTTATTAATTTCGCCATCAATTAAACTTCCATAGCCGTCTTCACTACGTATGCAGCCATGTTCAATTTTAGTTTCTAATCCTTCCCCATGAAAGCAAAACAAATCAAATTTTTTGCCATTTGCTTTTGGACTAGAAAAAGTGCCGGCATAAAAACCCCAGCCGCCTTTTTTCAGGAAGACTTTAGGTTTAAGCCATCTTGTAACTGTCAAATCCGATGACAATATAACCGGTTGATTATACTTGATATAAAATTGCAACAAATCATTTCCGATAATTGTTGGGGTTGTTGCAACGCTTATATTTCGCGTCTTATCTACATAAATCGGACGCTTTTCATGAGTTTTAGTTTCAATTTGCGAATGCGCAATTCCTACATGTAACAATGTGCATAATGTTGAGGAAACTAAAATTATAGCCAATTTAATATAATTTATAGTGCCTTTAACCATAGACAAGCCCATCATATTATCTACTAAATTATTCTTAAATATTTATAGTAAATAGCTTTGTTGCTTCATAATACAACACAATTAAAGTAAAAAACAGCACTAATTCTAAATTACTTATTATTCAACTTTTCATGCTTCCATGATTTAACAAAATTTATTCCCCAGGGTCAACGCCGTCATTAAGACGTTCCCGCAATTCTTTACCAGCCTTAAAGAAAGGTGCACGCTTACTTTCAACTTTAACAGTTTCACCAGTACGAGGATTACGCCCAGTGCGCGAGCCACGTGAACGCGCAGAAAACGCGCCAAAGCCACGAAGTTCCACTCTATCGCCACGTTCAAGGGCAAGTGAAATTTCTTCAAAAATCGTGTCTACCACACGCTCCACATCGCCATGGAAAAGGTGCGGGTTGTCTTGCGCTAATTTCGCAACTAATTCAGAACGCAACAAATTCAAATCCCCCTCAAGGTTTGAAAACAAACCAAATACCTACCTTTGAAAGTATCGCATAAAACTGCAAATACTTAAACTAACAAATTAGTCTAATATTGTTAGCCAAAGCTAATAATTAAAAAATAACATTACAAAAAACTTAAGGCGAAAAATTCTTTATTTGCAAGGGCTTTTTGTCGGAAGACTAGTGTAATTTGTAATAACAAAAAAAAAAACGAGCCAAACTCAAAAGTCTGGCTCGCTTGTTTAACTGTAAAAAGTGCAGTTAATTATTGTTCAGTTTCTTTTTTCTTAAGCGCTGC
>CAZKYS010000049.1:0-17227 GCA_964557085.1 uncultured Caulobacteraceae bacterium | reverse complement strand
TGGCAATTTTTGGATGAATTTGACCAAATTCAGCAGCAACCATTTTACCCATTTTTAATTGCCCTGAACGTCCAGGGTGGAAATGCGCACTTGCGCCATTTGACATCATAAGCCCGCCAATTGGTGCGCCCATATTTGAAAGCGTTGCCATCATATCAGCCTGAATAGAATAGACATCAGGTTTAATCGCACCATTCCAATTACGGGTTTCGCCCGTTGCAATTGCTGCAATTACCGATTTTTGCCCATCAATTTCATCCGAAAGATAAATCGGCCCCGCTTCAAAAATTGAAACCTTGTCAAATCCCTTGGCAATATTACGACCCGCAGCAGTGATTAAATTAATCAATGCCGATGGGCGCATATATTCGAGTTCATCATTAATCGGATTGGCAATTTCAAGTTTTTTATTACTCGGCTCTCCGCCTATTTGGTTTGAATTCGATGGTGCACCAAAAAGCGTCGCATAAGTCTTTTTAACAAATGACCAAGTAACAACTTCATTATAACCGAATGAGGCCAAGGCGCGGCGCGCGATGTTTAATGATTGTTTTTCGCGTGAAATTAATTGGCGATTTTTTGGCACTGATAATTGCGCCATTGGCAATTTATCAAAGCCATAAATACGCGCCACATCTTCAACAATGTCCGCGCTTTCTTTAACATCGCCGCGCCAGCTTGGCACTTTGATATTAATGCTTGCGCCATTATCTTTGCATTCAAAGCCAAGACGACCAAGAATTTCAATAATTTGCGCATTTGAAAGTTCAAAGCCAGTAAGGCGGGTGATTTCTTTTGGATTAAAATCCAATGGTTTTGGTAGGGCAGGTGTTTCACCAGAAACCACACTTTTTGACGCCTCGCCACCACAAAGTTCAATCACCATTTGGGTTGCCAAATCCAAACCACCAGCAACAAAATCAGGATCAACCCCACGCTCAAAACGGTATTTTGCATCCGATTGAATACCTGTTGCGCGGCCAGTTTGGAAAATGCTTAGGGGTGCGAAATAAGCAGATTCGATAAACACATCTGTGGTGTTTTCATCGCAACCAGTGGTTTCGCCGCCCATAATACCGCCAAGACCAAGAACGCCATTATCATCGGCGATAACGCACATATTTGGCTTAATTTCATAGGTTTTGCCATCAAGGGCTACAAAGCTTTCGTCTTCTTTACCCATACGCGCCGATATGTTGCCTTTTAATTTTGCAAGGTCATAAACATGCAAAGGGCGCGCGCGGTCATAAGATATGAAATTTGTAATATCAACAAGCGCATTAATCGGGCGAAGGCCGATTGCGGTTAAACGCTCCTGTAGCCATTTTGGTGATGGGCCATTTTTAACATTGCGCACCACACGACCCGCAAAAATTGGGCAGGCATCAGGTGCAGGGGTTGAAATTGCCACTGGGCAATCAAAAGTGCCGTCAATTTTCTTAATTTCACGGTCTTTAAATTCACCTAAACCACGCGCCGATAATTCGCGCGCAATTGAATTAACCCCAAGCCAATCAGGGCGATTTGGCGTTACTTCGAAGTCGATTACGGCATCATTTAAACCCAAAGCAATTGCCGCAGGTGTGCCTACTGCAATGTCATCAGACAATTCAATAATGCCCGAAGAATCACCCTCTATGCCCAATTCAGAATATGAACACATCATACCATTTGAAACCACGCCGCGAACGGGCTTTGCTTCTAATGTTACGCCTAAAGCCTCAACGCATGTGCCGATTGGTGCGAAAATTGTGGTCAAACCTGCACGTGCATTTGGTGCACCGCATACGATTTCAAGACGGCCTTGGAAAGTGTCCACTTGGCAAACGCGAAGTTTATCAGCGTTTGGATGCTGCACAGCCTCGATGATTTTGGCAACCGAAAACGCGCCCAATTTTTCACCAGGGTTTTCAATTTCTTCAACTTCCAAACCCGCCATTGTCATAGCTTCGTGGATTTCGTCTATATTGGCATTGGTTGAAAGATAATCTTTTAGCCAGTTAATTGTGAATTTCATTGTCTAGTTCCAAATTTCGTTTCCATCTCCTTCACCGATTGTAATCGGGGAAGGTGTCGCCGAAGGCGACGGAAGGGGTTAAATCAGCGTCGTCTCAACCCCTTCACCCGCTTTCGCGGGAGCTTCCCCATTCTTGGGGAAGCAGAATATTACCTACTTAAACCACTTGTAATGCTTGGCGCGAAAAAGGCTTCAAAGCCAAAATGTTCAAGCCAGCGCACATCGCTTTCAAACATATTACGTAAATCAGGAATGCCATATTTAAGCATTGCCAAACGATCAATCCCAAGGCCAAAGGCAAAACCTTGATACATATCAGGGTCAATGCCACAGGCGCGTAAAACATTTGGATGCACCATGCCGCAGCCCAAAATTTCAAGCCAATCATTACCCGTGCCGATTTTCAATTCTTTACCTGAACGGTCACAAAGAACATCAACTTCTGCCGATGGTTCGGTGAATGGGAAATGGTGTGGCCTAAAGCGAACTGCGGCCTCGGAAACTTCAAAAAAGCGCGCCAAAAATTCCATCAACACGCCTTTTAAATGCCCCATGTGAACACCTTCTTCGATAACCAAACCTTCGATTTGGTGGAACATTGGGGTGTGGGTTTGGTCAAAGTCGCAACGATAAGTGCGCCCCGGCGCAACAATACGAATTGGCGGCTTTTCAGATGTCATAGTACGAATTTGCACAGGCGAAGTATGCGTGCGCAACAATTTACGGCTTCCATCTTCGGCAGGTTGCATGAAGAAAGTATCATGCATATCGCGCGCAGGGTGTTTTTCAGGGAAGTTTAAAGCCGTGAAATTGTGAAAATCATCCTCAATATCTGGGCCTTCTTTTACTGTGAAACCCATATCGGCGAAAATTGTTGAAACTTCTTCAAACACTTGCATAATCGGATGAATTGAACCCATGCGGCGCGGCGCGGCAGGCAAGGTAACGTCAATACGCTCACTCAAAAGCCGCGCATCCAATGCAGCTTCTTGAAGGTCAGATTTTTTGGCATTTATAAGGTCATTCAATTTGGTTTTAAGGCCATTAACTTTGGGGCCAAATTCTTGACGCTGTTCAGGTGACATTCCGCCAAGCCCTTTTAAAAGCTCGGAAACCGAACCTTTTTTGCCAAGTGCATTTACGCGCAAATCTTCAAGTGCCTGTTCAGTATCGGCATTCGCAAGTTGGGCAAGTAATGTTTGTTCTAATTCTTCGATATTTTGGGTCATGTAAATTCCAATTTTCACAAGTGCCTATGCTTTATTTTTATCTATATTTCAAGGGTTCCAACTACACCAATGGCGCATTTGCCGCCGATAAAAATTTGGCTGTTTTGGTCAATGCGTGCAAATATTTGCCCATCACGGTTTATTGCGCGCCCTTGGCGTGCTTTATAGGAAAAATTTGGTGCAATTAATTTGTTTTCCAACATATATGCGCAAACAGATCCATTGCCAGAACCGCAAACAGGGTCTTCATCAATACCATCAGATGGTGCATAGCTTCTTACTTCTATAAAGTCTTCACTATCTTCATATTTGCCAAAGATAGTAACGCCAGTTGCGCCTTTTGCTTGCTCAAATATTTTCATTTTCGCAAAATCAGGTTTGCACTCATGAACTTTTGCGGCGTTTGCAAGTTGGGCAATTATCCATTTAGGGCCAACATTCACAATTTGCGGCGACCCAATTATTTCTTGATTTAATAAGCCACTTAAGTTTTGGGTTTCTTCATTGGTGAATTCTGAAAATTGTGCTTTAGGCAATGCAAATTCGATGGTTTCGCCAACATTAATTTCAACCAAGCCAACTTTACACTCTTGAATAATTTTGTTGTTTTTAGGTTCAACTAATCCCGATTCAATCGCGGCAAAGCAAGAACCAATTGTTGGGTGTCCCGCAAAGGGTAATTCATTCTTAGGTGTGAAAATGCGCAATTCATAATCAGCGTCACCATTTTTTGGCGCGCAAATAAAAGTAGTTTCAGAAAGGTTGGTCCATGCTGCAATGCGCTGCATAGTTTGTGTATCTAAATCATCAGCATTTAGAATTACCGCAACCGGATTTCCAAAGCCCAATTTTTCAGTGAAAACATCTATATAATATATATTTCGCATTTCTTCCTCCAAAAGCAAAAAGGCCCGAAACTTTCGTTTCAGGCCTTTAAAAAAACTTTTGCTATTATAATTAAGCAGCTAGCGCTTTTTTGGCCTGTTCAACCAATGCTTTAAAGCCTTCAGGGGCAGATACTGCCATATCAGCCATAACTTTACGGTCAACTTCGATACCGGCTTTGGTAAGGCCGTTGATGAAAGTTGAATAAGTCAATTCGAATTCACGAACCGCAGCATTGATACGTTGAATCCACAAAGAGCGGAAGTTACGTTTTTTCGCTTTACGGTCACGATAAGCATATTGCCCAGCGCGCCAAACAGCAGCAGTAGCAGTACGAATAGTGTTTTTACGGCGACCTTGATAGCCTTTTGCGCGGGCTAAAATGCCTTTACGGCGTGCACGGGTTTCTTTACCAGCTTTAATACGAGCCATTGTTCAAATCTCCTTATTTCAAGCCGTATGGCGTCCAAAGTTTTACACGTGTTGCTTCGCAATCTGCCAATACAGACATGCCGCGATTAGAGCGTATATATTTTGAACTGTGAGAGATAAGACGGTGACGTTTGCCAGCAGGGCCAGCCAAGACTTTACCAGTCGCGGTTATTTTGAAGCGTTTTTTAACGCCACTTTTAGTTTTTAATTTAGGCATTTTAATCTCCGAAAAGATGATGATATTTAGCCATCAAGGCATGCCATTTTAGCCCGATGACCGATGAAAGATGGCCGCTATATATTATATAGCCACATTATGCAAGTAAGCGCCCGCAGCAAAAACTGTAGGCGCTTATTTGGAGGATGTTTAAAAGCGTAATTTCTTACGCGCGTTTTGCAAGTGAAATCGCGCTTGCAGCGAATGCTGCCAAAGCAGCATAGCACCAACCGCAGTGACCAATTAAAGCCATTTGGTGGTAGCCTTGAAAATTATTTGTAAATAATGAGCAAAAAGCCTGTCCAGAAATTTGTGCTTCTGCGGTGGTAGTTGTCAAATATGTGCAAACAATCCCAACCAATGCCCATAAAACAGCATTCAATGCGTTAGAATTTGTGAAGCTAATTGCCTGTGACATTTTCAAAGCGATAGTTTTCATCACGATTTCCCCTAATAAATATTGCATTACATATTATTAGTGAAAATGGAAAGTCACAATTTGCGCAAAAAGGCGCGACATTTTCGCGCGTTTGAGATTCTTATAAATCTATGCGTGACCGATTGTGGCGCAACAATAATTTAATAGCGAATATAAAATAGAGGATTATTATGTTGCAATTAGAAAATTTAAAAAATGAAATTGTAAAAGTTTCAAATTTATATTCGCAAAAATTCAATATCGAGCGCGATAAAGATTGGTATATTTTAAAGCTGCAAGAAGAAATGGGCGAACTTTCGAAAGCCTATATAAATTATACAGGCCGTGGAAAAAACAAAGACGGCGATTTCAAAAAAGAATTAATAGAGGAATTGGCAGATGTCTTTGCGCATTTGATTTTGCTGTGTGATTCCATCGACGTTGATACTAATGAAGCAATTCAACAAAAATGGCTTAGACATTTGGGTAATAAGGATTAATTTTATTCATTATTTTCTTGAAAAACATGCAATTGAATCGCAAAAGCGCATCTGTGCGACATTAAGTCATGTCCACAAAGTGTTAAAAAAAGTTCATTGACGAATTTGCCTTCTATCCGCAGGGGATAGAACGTTCGACGAGACTTGTTTGAGGGGTGGTTCGATGACTAATGCTACAGCTTCTGCACCATTGCAGTTGAAAGGCTTTGGTAAGCCCGGCTCACGACCTGACATCTTAGTAGTAAGTGTCATTTGTGTGCTTGGTCTATTGTGGGCTATTAGCGCCGCTGCATTCTCCCATGATTTGGGTATGAGTGTTTTGGCGTATATTTTTGCCGGTGCATTCGCACTTGGTATTTTTGCTATTTCGTTTGCTGGATCAAAAGGCCTTTTGGCTAATGATGACAGCAAATATATGGATGGCGTTCTAAAAGCGGGCGTTTTCGCCTCTACTTTTTGGGGCGTTGTTGGTATGTTGGTTGGTGTAATTATTGCAAGCCAATTAGCATTTCCTGATTTCTTATATTTTAAAGATTTTGGGTTTTTAAACTTTGGACGTCTTCGCCCTGTTCACACGTCTGGTGTGATTTTCGCGTTTGGCGGCAATGTTTTGATTGCAACTAGCTTTTATGTTGTACAGCGTACTTGTAGAGCTAGAATGTTTGGTGGTCTTTTGCCATGGTTTGTTTTCTGGGGCTACAATTTGGTAATTGTAGCAGCCGCAACTGGCTATTTATTTGGTGTAACAGGAGGGCAAGAATATGCTGAGCCAAACTGGGTTGTTGACCTTTGGTTGACAATTGTTTGGGTTGCCTATTTGGTAGTATTCCTTGGCACTTTGTGGAAACGTAAAGAACCACATATTTATGTTGCTAACTGGTTTTACTTAGCATTTATTATTACAATTGCGATATTGCACATCGTAAATAATGCGGCAGTTCCAGCTTCGCCTTGGTCTTCTAAAGCATATTCTGCCTTTGGCGGCGTGCAAAATGCGATGACACAATGGTGGTATGGTCACAATGCGGTAGGTTTTTTCCTTACTGCTGGCTTCCTTGGGATAATGTACTATTTCGTTCCTAAACGCGCTGAACGCCCTGTTTATTCATATCAATTGTCAATCATCCACTTTTGGGCTTTGATTTTCACTTATATGTGGGCAGGTCCGCACCATTTGCACTACACTGCATTGCCGCAATGGGTACAAACTTTGGGTATGACATTCTCTATTATCCTTTGGATGCCTTCTTGGGGTGGTATGATTAACGGTCTTATGACTTTGTCAGGTGCATGGGATAAATTACGTACAGATCCAGTATTGCGTATGTTGGTTGCTTCGGTTGCATTCTATGGGATGTCAACATTCGAAGGCCCTGCAATGTCAATTCGTGCGGTGAATGCTTTGTCACACTACACTGATTGGACCATTGGTCACGTTCACTCTGGCGCATTGGGTTGGGTTGGTATGGTGTCCTTTGGCGCACTTTATTGCATGACCCCTTGGTTGTGGCGTCGTGAACGTTTGTATTCAATGAAATTGGTTGAATTACATTTTTGGTTGGCGACTATTGGTATCTTGTTCTACATTACTGCTATGTGGGTATCAGGTATCATGCAAGGTTTGATGTGGCGTGCTTATAATGAATATGGCTTCTTGCAATATTCATTCGTTGAGACCGTAAAAGCAATGAAACCTTACTATATTATCCGTGCTTTGGGTGGCTTGTTGTTCACCGCTGGTGCTGGTGTCATGGCTTATAACCTATGGCGTACAGCAAAAGGCGATGTAGCAGTCAAAGAACCTTTGGCTAAAGCTCAAGTAGCATAAGAGGAGGCTGACATGAACTTATTAAAAAATCACGGCATCTTCGAGAAAAACTCTTGGATACTTGGCATTGGCATTGTTTTTGCTGTAATTTGGGGCGGACTGGTTCAGATTGCGCCACTATTCTTCATCGAATCAACTATCGAGAAAGTGGACGGGGTTCGCCCTTACACTCCACTCGAATTGATTGGACGTAATGTCTATATTCGTGAAGGTTGCTATACTTGTCACTCGCAAATGGTTCGCTCTTTGCGTGACGAAGTTGAGCGTTATGGTCATTATTCATTGGCTGCAGAGTCAATGTATGACAGACCATTCCAATGGGGTTCAAAACGTACTGGTCCTGACCTTGCACGTGTAGGTGGAAAATATTCAGATGGTTGGCACGTACAGCATTTGGCAAACCCACGTTCGGTTGTTCCTGAATCTGTTATGCCTCCGTATGAATTCCTAAAAGGCAAAGTCATTAATGCAAAATATATTGCTGATGACTTGAAAGCTAATAAACTTTTGGGCGTTCCATACACTGATAAAGATATTGCCAATGCACAGGCAGATGTGGCTGCACAAGCTGCTGCACCTGATACTGATGGCACTGATCTTAACTCACGCTATGGCGGTAAAGTTAATGTTCGCGACTTTGATGGTAACGCAAAAGAAGTTACTGAGATGGACGCGCTCGTTGCTTATCTTCAGGTTTTAGGGACAATGGTTGATTTCAAAACCTATGAACCTAAAAAAGCCGAAAACCTTAGATAGAAAGTATAGGGCATGACATACGAAGCCCTCGCTAAATTCGCGCAACAAAGCGGAAGCGTATATTTTGCAGTGATTTTCTTTGCAGTTTGCGTTTACGCTTTGTGGCCGAAAAATAAGGAAAAATTCGATCAAATGGCTCAGATGCCACTTGAAGAACCTAATGATGATGCTCCGTTAATGTCTGAGCATTCGGGATTGGAGAAATAAAATGGCAAAACGCGAAGTAGATGAAATCTCTGGCGTGGAAGATACAGGCCATGAGTGGGATGGGATTAAGGAATTAGATAATCCGCTTCCTCGTTGGTGGTTATATGTAATGTATGCATGTATTGTTTGGGCAATTGGCTATTGGGTTGTAATGCCGTCTTGGCCAACATTGAATGGATATGTTAAAGGTGTTTGGAATTATTCTGAACGTGCAAAAGTTGACGCTGATGTTGCAGCAATGCAAGCACAACGTTCGCCGATGTTCAAAAAACTTATGGCAACACCGATTGAACAAGTTAATGCAAATGCAGATTTGCGTAACTTTGCAATTGAAGCAGGCCGCGCAACATTCAATGATAATTGTTCAACTTGTCACGGTGCAGGTGGACAAGGTGCAGCAGGCTATCCATCATTAGCTGATAACGTTTGGCTTTGGGATGGTTCATTCGCTGGTATTGAACAAACTATCAAATACGGTATTCGTTCAGGTCACGACCAAGCACGCTTAAGTCAAATGCCTTCTTATGGTAAAGATGCGTTATTGAATGCAGAGCAAGTTAATGATTTGACTGATTATGTAATGACTTTGTCAAAAATGCCTGGTGCTGATGCTGGTAAAGCTGCACGCGGTGCGCAATTATTTGCTGAAAACTGCGTAAGCTGCCATGGTGCTGCTGGTACTGGCGACCCATTACAAGGTGCACCTAATTTGACTGATAAAGAATATCTTTATGGCGGAAGCCGTGAAGCTATCCATGGTCAAATTTACAATGGCAATGGTGGTGTAATGCCAACATGGGAAGCAAAACTTTCACCTGAAACAGTTAAATCTTTGGTTGTTTATGTTCACTCTTTGGGTGGCGGTAAGTAATTACCAATTACCAATTATTAATTACGAATTGGCGGTTGTGAAAACAGCCGCCAATTTTTTTTGCTTGATATTGCCAAAGAACGCATTAATCTTATCGAAAAACAATAGGGGTTTTTAATGCGTAAACTAATGATTGCCTTTTTAAGTTCATCACTTTTAATAAGTGCAAGCGCAATGGCGCAAGAAGTTCAAAAGCGGACACAGGGTAATTTGGTATTGGAAAATGTGCCAATTGCTAGCCAAGAGATTAAAGACAGGCTTTTGCAATATCAAAACACACGCGCCGCAGGGTTTCAAGGCTTCACCAAAGATGGAATTTTAATAACAACCCGATTTGCTGAAACCAACCAAATTCATTTGGTTAAACAGCCAAAGGGCGCGCGTAATCAGCTTACATATTTCAATGAGCAAGTTGGCGGTGCATCAATGCGCCCAAAACATAATGGCTTTGTCTTTTCAAAAGATAAAGGCGGCGATGAGTTTTTCCAATATTATTATTACAATCTTGACGATGGAAAAATCACACAATTAACCGAAAGCGGAACCCGCAACGAAGGCTTAAATTTCTCCAAAGATGGAAAATACGCGGTATGGACGGTTTCAAAATCAGGTTCATCTGTGCGTGATATTGTTCGAATGGAAATTGATAATCCTGCAAGCAAAAAAGTGCTTTTGACCAAGGATGGCTCATGGTCGGTTTTTGATTATTCAAATGACGGCAAAAAATTACTTTTGGGCGAATATGTTTCGGTTACAAAATCTAAACGTGCAATTTTTGATATTGATAGTGGCACGCTAAATGAAATTACGCCTCAATTAAACGTCTCTTATGATGGCGGCGAATTTTCAAAAGATGATAAATCAATTTATCTTGTAAGTGATGAAAATTCAAATTTTGCTTATGGCGTTAAAGTCGATATAGCAAGCCAAAATAGAACCAGAATTACCCCCAAATTAAACTGGGATGTTGATAGTTTTAGCCTTGCACCTGATGGCAAAAAACTTAGTTTTTCAACCAATGAAGATGGAATTTCAAAATTATATGTTCAAGGCGTTGAAAATGGCGCCAAGCCAAAAGCCGTGCCGCTTCCTATGGGCGTTTTAGGTGGTGGAACATGGAATGAAGCATCTAATAAAATTGGCCTTACACATACAACTGCAACAAGCCCTGCTGATGCTTATGTTTATGATTTGGCGACTAATAAAATAAATGCATGGACACAAAGTGAAATTGGTGGCCTAAACCCTAAAAACTTTGTGGCGCCCAAATTGGTGCATTATCCAACCTTTGATAAGGATGGGGCAAATCAAAGAACAATTCCTGCATTTGTTTATGAACCGAAAACCAAAGGCCCACATCCAGTAATAATAAGCATTCATGGGGGCCCAGAAGGTCAGTCGCGCCCTAATTTTTCAAGCCAAATTAATTATTGGGTTAATGAATTGGGCATTAGTG
This sequence comes from uncultured Caulobacteraceae bacterium, assembly GCA_964557085.1. Classification (GTDB taxonomy): domain Bacteria; phylum Pseudomonadota; class Alphaproteobacteria; order Caulobacterales; family Aquidulcibacteraceae; genus Pseudaquidulcibacter. The sequence continues at coordinate 6,411 of CAZKYS010000049.1, read as the reverse complement.
TAATAGTGCCAAATGTTCGCGGTTCAACAGGTTATGGCAAGGAATATGTTGACCTTGATAATGGCTTTAAACGCATGGATAGCGTTAATGATATTGGTTCATTAATCGATTGGGTTGGCACACAAAGCCAGTTTGATAAATCAAAAATCGTTGTCTATGGTGGTTCTTACGGTGGCTTTATGACATTGGCGGCAATTACCAATTTTAATGATAAATTGGCGGGTGCGATTGATATTGTTGGTATTTCAAACTTTGTAACCTTCCTGCAAAATACCCAAGGTTATCGCCGCGATTTACGCCGCGTTGAATATGGTGATGAGCGCGATGAAAAAATGCGCGCATTCCAAGAGCAAATCGCACCGCTTAATAATGCGCAAAAAATCACCAAACCTTTATTCGTTATCCAAGGTCATAATGATCCACGCGTTCCACAATCAGAGGCCGAACAAATGGTCGCCAAAGTTCGCGCTAATGGCGGTAAAGTTTGGTATATGCTTGGCATGGATGAAGGGCATGGATTTGCCAAGAAATCTAATCGCGATGCCCAGCGCGAGGCGGAAACCTTATTCTTAAAAGAAGTATTCGGTATCAAATAGAAAAAGGGGCATTTATTGCCCCTATTTTTTTGTAATTTTCAATGAATAATTTCCATATTTTGCGCCCTTAAATCCTGCGGCACGTACAAGTATTTTTGTATCTTTATCGGCCTTATATTCGATTATTGATGCGTTTGGATTATCTCGGGCATCATCATTTTCTTTGAAATCATTTGCGCCATCTTGCTTAATGCCAATCAATGTATCAAATTCTTTTGACCACATTGAAATTGAATATGTTTCGCCCATTTTGGCATCAAAAATATAAAGGTCATATGGTGTGTCTTTATAGCCAAATGATGCGCTATTGATATTAAAATTCCCACTTATTTCACTATCAATATTAATTGGTTTAATCATTGGCGCATTATCTTGGATTGATCCGGTTGTAATTTGATAATCGCCATTATCAAAAATCTCATTGGCGCGAATTTTTACAATATAATCAGTCGAATTAGTGGCGCGGAAGTGGGTGTATGGGTTAAAATTGCCACCACTATCATCATCCTTAATTAAAGCGTCAAATTTTCCGTTATTCATTGTTCCAATTTCAATTGTGCTATCAAATTTGGCGCTGGCGGAAATGATAATTCTTTCATTTTCTTTTAATGACAATTTATAAAAATCGAAAAGATAATTATTTACATCGCGCGCGCCATTATCCTTTAATTTGCCATTCGTTGCGCCTGAAATGTTCAATACATTATAATTTATTGGGTTTGGTGCAATTGTTGCTTCTTTAATTGAAAAATCAAATGTTCCAAATTTTGCCTTTGCGCCTTTTCCAAAAGTGGGGCGAATGCGCGCGATTAATTTATCATTTGATTGGGCTTTATATAGGATAACTGCGCCATTATTCTTACCGCTGTCATCATCATTGGCAATTGAATTAAATCCATTCGGGCTATTTTTGCCAATCTCAATAAAAGGATCAAAATCATTTGAGTTTATAGAAACCCAATATGATTTCCCTTTTTGAACCGCAAAACTATAGTTTTTGGCAATTATATTATCGCCATTTTCAAAAACTAAATCATTTTTATCAATGTGTGATTTTATAGTTTGGCCAATTTCAATTGGTGAAATGAAATTTGGTGTTTTCGCTTTTGGTGTTGAAAGCGTAAGATTATAATCACCCAAATTATAATCATTGGCTTTTACTTCTATTCTATAATTACCCGCAATTTGCGCCTTGTAATTTAAAAAAGAATTTTTACCGCTTCCATTATCGTCATCACTTATAATTTTTCCATTTGGATCAGTAATTTCAAGCATTGGGTCAAATGCATTTGATTTCAAATCAATATCGATTAATTGCCCTTTTGAAAGCTTTACCAAATATGCATCTTTAAATAGGAAATCCACATCATTCGCATCATCAAAAGATAATTTACCACTTATTTTTGCGGGAAAATTAATGGTTTTAGGTGGCGGGTCGATATAATCGATTAATTTGGTATTTATTGAATAATTGCCAGAATTTTCGGGCTTATTTGCCGAAATGCGAATTTGAATTTTTTCACCGCTTTGTGAATAATATTTTGCAAAAATTGCCCCTTTGGCATCATTGCCGCCAATATTACAATCGGTGCAATTTTCGCCCGCTTTAATTTTTCCAATTTCTAAAAATGGTGCAAATCCATTTGCCGATACATTGACAATAAGAATTTTGCCCTTTGGAATTTCAAAATTCAACAAATCATAATGGGCGCCACTAAAAGAAAGTGTGGGTTTTGATGCGTCAATTGTTCCATTGTTTTGGGCGTTCAAATTGGGTTGCACATTTTGCGCATTAAGATTTGTGCCACACAAAATAACAAAAGCACAAAGAAAAAATCCATTTTTCATTTCAAACCCCATTTGAAACTATAATAATGCAAATTCAAATAATTGAAAGGAAACAATTGTTAATTTTAGCTACATTAATTATGGAAATATGCTTTATATTTGGGGTTTGCTATTGCTAAATTGGCCTTTGAATCCTAACTAACAACAATCGGAGTTTAAAATGTCAGACGTTCAAAGCCAAATTGATAATTTAGTTAAATCAAACGATGTTGTTCTTTTCATGAAGGGCAATGCAGACCAACCAATGTGCGGGTTTTCGGCAACTGTGGTGCGTATTCTTGATTTGGTAAATGTTCCATTCAAAGATATCAATGTTATGATGGATATGGGCATTCGTGAAGGCATTAAAGAATATTCAAATTGGCCAACTATTCCGCAATTATATGTTAAGGGCGAATTTATTGGCGGCTGTGACATCGTTCGCGAAATGTATGAAGCGGGCGAATTGAATGAATTATTTGCGCAAAAAGGCCTTATATAAATTGTCATGACGCCTGAATTCGAAGAAATTGATGAAATTGAAGAAACAGGCGCGCAATTTCACGAAATAATCTCAAACGAAAGCGCAATCGGTGAGCGCCTTGATAAATTCTTGGCGGATGAATTACCGCTTTTATCACGTTCGCGCATCAAACAATTGGTTGAAAAAGGCCTTGTTGCCATTGATGGCAAATTGCAAACCAATGTTTCGGCAAAGGTAAAGGTGGCGGGTTTAAAATATAGTATCCAAGTTCCCGCGCCGCCGCCATGTGACCCCGAACCTGAAAATATCCCGCTAAAAATATTATTTGAAGATGATCATGTTTTGGTGATTGATAAGCCCACCGGGCTTTCATGCCATCCCGCACCGGGCAATTGGACGGGGACATTGGTTAATGCCGTGCTTTATCATTGCGGTGATGATTTAAAGAAGATTGGCGCAACAGGGCGCCCCGGAATTGTTCATCGCCTTGATATGGATACATCGGGGGTTATGGTGGTTTGCAAAAGCGCCTTTGCCATGACAAGCCTTGGGCATCAATTCCAAAATCGCACGATTGATAGGCTTTATCACGCATTCGTGGTTGGCGCGCCAAAACACCCACTTAAAGCAACTGGGCGAATAGAGGCACGCATTGCCCGCGACCCCGCAAATCGCAAGCGTATGACAGTGATTGACAATGATTCAACCAAGGGCCGAGGCGCCGCCACCAATTACGAAACCCTAAAAACCTTTGGGCGCACCGAAGGCGGCACACCAATCGCAAGCCTTATTCAATGCAAATTAGAAACAGGGCGCACACATCAAGTGCGCGTACACATGAAACATATTGGCTGCCCTGTAATCGGTGATATGGTCTATGGCGATAATAATGCAGGGCGAAAATTAATGTCGCGACTTCCCGAAGAAGCCAAAATCCCCCGCCAAGCCCTCCACGCCAAAACCCTTGCCTTTACGCATCCAGTAACGAGTGAGAGGATGAGTTTTGAAAGTGAATATCCGATGGATATGTCGCAATTGGCGTTATATTTGGCAAAGCTATAATCATGCTGCAAAATAACATATAGACACTTGGTTTTTTTTGAAACCATCCTATATTTCGATTATATCGAAATAAGCTTTGCCCGCAACAATATGACAAAGCCAAACAATTCAGAAATTTAGATAATGTCACAAGAAAACGAAAACTTCCCAAAAGCGCCGCGCAGCGCAAAAGAAACCCTTGATTTTGTTTGGCCCTATATCTGGCCAAAAGGTCGGATGGATTTAAAGTTTCAAGTGGTTTTTGCGCTTGTGGCAATGATTTTGGGAAAAATTGTTACAGTTCTTATTCCATATACTTATAAATGGGCGACAAATGCCTTTGGCGCGGCACACCCTGCGAACCTTAGTTTTTGGGAATTAATTATCCTATCGCCAATTATTATGGTTGTTGCCTATAATGGCGCACGCTTTTTATCACAGGCGTTGAACAATTTGCGCGATGCTTTGTTTGCTGCCGTTGGGCAACATGCGGTGCGCGGGCTTTCAAATCGTGCGTTTCAGCATTTGCATAATCTATCCCTACGCTTTCATTTAAAACGCCGCACAGGTGGCCTTTCAAGGGTTATCGAGCGTGGCAAAAACGGTATTGAAACCATTGTTCGTCTTGCAATGATGTTTGGCGTTCCAACAGTGATTGAATTTGTTTTAACCGCTGTAATCCTTACAAACCAATTTTCGTGGGTTTATGTTGTTATCATTACGGCGATGACAATTCTTTATGTCTGGTTTTCAATTTGGGCGTCAAACCAGCGTATTCAAATTCGTAAAGACATGAATGAAGCCGATACCGACGCCATGAGTAAGGCGGTTGATAGTCTTCTTAATTATGAAACGGTGAAATATTTTTCAAACGAAGAATTGGAAATAAACCGTTATAATAAGGCCACAGAAAGCTATGAAAAGGCAGCAATTAAAACCTATACATCACTTGCATGGCTAAATTTCGGGCAGGCGCTTATTTTCTCAAGCGCGATGTTGATTGTTATGCTTATGAGCGCGAATGAAGTAATCGCAGGGAAGCAGACATTGGGGCATTTTGTGATGATTAATGCCTTTATGATGCAACTTGCAATGCCGCTTAATTTCATTGGCACTTTATATCGTGAGATTATTGTTGGTTTGATTGATATGGGCGCAATGTTCTCTTTGCTTGATGAACCAAAAGAAGTTGAAGATGCGCCAAATGCCCATGATTTGGAAATCAAAAATGGCGCGGTTTCATTTGAAAATGTTGAATTCTCATATGATCCAGATAGGCCAATTTTAAAAGGTGTTTCGTTTGATGTACCTGCGGGCAAAACTGTTGCGATTGTTGGGCCATCGGGTGCGGGTAAATCAACAATTTCACGCCTTTTATTCCGTTTTTATGATGTGAAATCAGGCAGCGTGAAAATTGATGGTCAAGATTTACGCGAAATAACCCAAAAATCACTTCGCAAATATGTTGGCATGGTTCCGCAAGATACGGTTTTGTTTAATGACACAATCGCCTATAATATCGGCTATGGCAAAGTTGGTTCAACCCGCGAAGAAGTTATAGAGGCCGCAGACCGCGCGCAAATTTCCGACTTTATCGCATCCCAGCCAAAAGGCTTTGATTCTGAAGTTGGTGAACGTGGTCTAAAACTATCAGGTGGTGAAAAACAACGTGTTGCAATCGCGCGCACACTACTAAAAGCCCCGCCAATCCTAATTTTGGATGAGGCAACATCGGCACTTGATACCCACACCGAACGCGAAATTCAGGCCGCTTTGGATGAAGTTTCAAAAAACCGTACAACATTGGTAATTGCCCACCGTCTGTCAACAATTGTTGGCGCCGATGAAATTATCGTTCTTAAAGACGGCGTTATCGCTGAGCGCGGAACCCACGACAAATTATTAGACCTTGATGGCCTTTATAAATCAATGTGGGACAGGCAAAAAGACGGTAGTGATGAAGAAGAATCACAAATAGAAGCTGCGCAATAACTTTAACATTTGAATATTTCTATTGGCTGCCCATTGATAAGGGGCAGTAATATGCGTGCTTTAAATTTCTTTTTTATTGATTATTATTGTATTTAAAAGTTAATATTCATAATTTAGGTGTTTAATACATTAATTATATGCCGCAGTATTTTTATTTGCTGCTAAAATATTCAAAAAATTTTATTTTAAAAATAAAAAATAAATTCAAAATCTTAAGCTGATTACTTATCAAGATTATTATTACTTTTAGGCGTTTATGCGAGTTAAATTTGTAAAGCAACCTTGACAGGTGCGCAAGGAGATGTCAAGTTTCCTTGTCACTTAATTTTGGGGTGTTGCATATGAAGTTTCTAAATCTCAAAAAGCTTTTATTGGTTTATTCTATATTGTTTATCCTATTTGGCGGGGTGATCGGGTTTGTTGGCGGTTATAATAGATTTCCAATGGATTTAATGTCTAGAATATTTGCTT
>CAZKYS010000048.1:4988-17352 GCA_964557085.1 uncultured Caulobacteraceae bacterium | reverse complement strand
AAAACCGATGCGGATTATTTTGTAACCCTTAACCCAATTTGCGAAATTGACCCGAAAAAGACAATAAAATCTATTAGTTTTGAACACCCATATTTCGATGCCAAAGCGTTAGAAGCGCAAAAGAAATTACCTGAAATTCAAGGGATAAAGAACACATATTATTGCGGCTCTTACTTTGGGTATGGATTTCATGAAGATGCTTTACAATCTGGATTATTAATTGCCGAATTGGTTAGCGGCATAAAACGCCCTTGGGATTTTGATTTCGCCAAAAGCCGCATTCCAAATATGTCAATTCTGGAAAAAATTGATGATTAAGCCCGCAATATATTTTGGTGAAACCTATCACAAAAGGTTTTTTCCAAAAGTGCATGAATTGCACTATCAGATCTTCCAAATTCTAATTGATTTAGATGATGAATTATCAGGCCACAGGTATTTTTCAAAAAATCAATTTAATATTTTTAGTTTTTACGAAAAAGATCATGGCCCTATTCAAGGTGATAATAAGCAAAATTTATCACAACGAATTCGAACTTTTCTTGATGAAAACAAAATAGAAAATGATGGTTGCAAAATCTATCTTATGGCTATGCCACGTGTTTTGGGTTTTGTTTTCAACCCTATAAGCATCTATTTTATAGAAGATATTAATGGCGAAATTCGCGCAATCTTATATGAAGTAAACAATACTTTTGGTGATCGCCATACTTATATTATAAAAGCCAATGAAAACACCCGTGAACATGATGCACCAAAGCAACTTCATGTTTCACCCTTTATGGACACAAAGGGCATGGAATATAGTTTTAAATTGCATTTACCGGGTGAAAAATTTCAACTTACAATCATTCTAAACAAAATTGAAAACGGGCAAAAAACTAAATTCCTTTTTGCCAGTTTCAATGCCAATGCTTTAAATTTTAATGATGGCGAACTTATTAAATTATTTTTCAAATTACCATTTATGACAATAATGGTTGTTATGGGAATTCATTGGGAAGCATTAAAAATAATTTTTAAGGGCATATTTTTAAAACCCAAACCACCAACCCCAAAATCATCATCAAGCGTTAATTAGGCTTTGATAAGCCTATAATGCGAAACAAACCATTCATTCCCTTTATTATATCCAAAAAGCCCCGCAGTTGCCAAAAAGAATAAACGCCATCTTTTAACCCAAACCTGCCAATCATCGCCATAGGTTGATTTAAAAATCATATCGATTTCAGGGCGATTATTATCAAAATTATTAAGCCATCCATATGCAGTCTTGGAATAATTTTCGCCATTCCATTTAATGTTTTCTTCGACTTTAAACAGATTTGGGAAATGATTAATCAAATCATGTGATGGCATAATTCCACCACTGAAGAAATATTGACCAATCCAATCATCAGGGTCATCAACGCAAAATCTATATGAATGTGATTTGTGGGTAAAAATATGAATGAATAAACGCCCATCATCTTTTAGCCAGCTATGAACTTTTCTCAATAATTGTTCCCAATTTGACATGTGTTCAAACATTTCAACGGAAACCACACGGTCAAACTTTTTATCAATTGAAAAATCATTCATATCACAAGTTATAATTTCAAGATTTTCCAAAGCCAATTTTCGGGCCTGCGCTTCAATAAACTGGCGTTGCGAGTTTGAATTTGAAACCGATATTATGCGTGAATTTGGAAAATTCTTTGCCATATAAAGCGACAAAGAACCCCATCCACATCCAAGTTCCAGAATATCTTGCCCATCTTTTAATTGCGCATTTACACAGGTTTCTTGCAAAGCCTCAATTTCGGCATCATCCAAATTATTTGCATTATTAAAAAGGCACGATGAATATTTTTTATTTGCGCCCAAACTTAATTCAAAAAAGCGCGCAGGAACTTCATAATGCTGTTTATTTGCGTCTTCTGTATGTGTTGCAATTGGGAAATTTGCCATTTCCCTTGCGAATTTTTCTTCATCAATTGGCGTGTTTTCAAGGCGCGATTTGGTGCGCGAGACCAAAAACTCAATACCTGCCTCTATGATTGAATCTGGTAAAGGTGCGCGTTCGGCGGTTTTGATAATATTCGCAATCATATTCATGGCATCACCTTTTATTTTGGAAACGGAAAGAATGGGCGGGTGGTTTTCATATATTCTTTGAATTTATCACCACGGCTTTGCAGCATATATTTTTCAAGCGGCGGAATTCCTGATGCATAATTAAGCAAATAATACATCATAAAAGGCGCAAATAAGGCCATTATCGCCCATGAATTAAGCGAAACAAAATCAAAGGCAAAAAGACTTATTCCACACCAAAAGACAAATTCAAAAAAATAATTCGGGTGACGGCTTAAACGCCATAAACCGACATTACATATAGATTTTGGTGGATTATTTGCTTTGAATTGGCTTAATTGATTATCGGCAATCGCCTCACCGATTAGGCCAATTAAAGCGATTGATAATGCAATTGTGTCAATTAATTGCCAATCTGCATTGCTTCTTGTTATTCCCATACGAACGGCACATATTAACACGAAAGCACACACAGCCTGTATTTGCAAAAATAAGAATAGATTTATAGATGCTTTTTTACCCCATTCTTTTTTAAGCTCATTATATCGTGGGTCATCGGGTAGTTTTTTTGTTCTTATAAAAATATACCCGCCCAATCTTAAGGCCCAAAAAACAACCAAAATTGCAATAATTACAACACGCAAATTATTGAACGGAAGTGCCGCCAGAATACTAAAGAAACCAACATTTAATGCCCATATTGAATCAATATAGCCACTAGAACCAGTTTTAGTTTCAACAAAAAACGCGATTGCCATTATTAATGACGCGCCAAGAAATGAAATGATGTAGAAATTTTCCATAATTTGCCTTTTTGAAATATATACGGCGATAATTGGAATATGGTTCAATTAATCCAAATTTATTATTCGGGCGTATCATTTTTAAGAGAGAAAAAATGAAAAAGATTATATTGCTTAGATTATCGATATTTATTGGAATTATTACGCCAAACATTGCCAAAGCTGATGAAAATCAAATGTTTGGTAATTGGGCAAGATCTGATGGTATTGCCCATGTTACAATATCCAAATGCGGACAAGATTTTTGCGCAAAAAATATCTGGATAAAACCAAATTGGAAAACCGAAAAAGTCGGTGATGTTTTGGTAATGAAAATAAACAATAAAGGCGCAGGAACATATCTAGGAACTGCATACGACCCACAACGCAATATGAATTTCAAATTCAAGCTTAATATCGCAGGCGATAAAATGACAACCAAGGGCTGTATAATGAGTGGTTTATTATGTAAATCAGTTGCATGGAAGCGGATTTGATGCTGCTATGATATTAATTGCGAATTGAAAAATTTAAATTAGCGTTGGTGAATGACAATAACTAGTTCTGATTTGCTAATTGGGCATTATTTTTGCTATTATAAATTATGCCTGAAACAAACTTAAACCTTGAAGAAGAATATGCCAAAGATAATGCCTCGCGTTCCAATTTTAAATTACTTACATTATTTCGAACTTCATCAATAATTTGCTATTTCGCACTTTCAACAATCGCATATTTTTTTGCAGATATTATGATGCCTGTGCGCGTAATTTATGGTGAAATTGCAATCTTCGTAGTTTTTAATTTCCATTCTTTTTTAATGGGGCGTGCAAGATCTAAAATAACAGATTTACATATTTTTGTGTGGTTATTGGTTGATATTGCATTTCTTTTTTTAATTTTGAACCAAACAGGCGGCCCATCTAATCCATTTGCAGGGCTATTAATTGTTCCGCTCATGCTTGGCTCGTTAATGTTACCACCTAATTTAGCATGGGGAGTTTTTGGTTTTAATATTGCCGTTTACATAGCACTCGAATTATTTGAAAGCCCAATCATTATTCATAATATGCGCCATACTTCATTCTTTGATATGCATATTCAAGGAATGATGTTTGCCTATTTTTTAAGTTCTTTATTATTGGTGTTTTTTGTAAATCGTATTTCTGAAACCCTTAGAATAAAGGCAGCTTTATTGCGCGAAGCCAACAAAAAAGCATTCGAAGAACAAGAATTGGTTCGCCTTGGCCTCCTTACAACTGGCGCTGCGCATGAATTAGGAACCCCGATGGCAACACTTTCAGTCATTCTTTCTGATTGGCAGGAATTTGGCCCACCAAAAGGCAAGGCAGAACGAAACTCTGAAATTGAGAAAATGCTTGACCAATTAAATCTTTGCAAAACCCGATTATCAGATATTTTGGCATCGTCAGGTGCAAGCCGCGCCGAAAGTGCGAAGGCCTGCGATATTTGTGAATTCATTAATCAAGTGGCAGATGAATGGTTAAAAATGAATTCCTTTGCGCCTGACTTAATTCGTGAAATAAATATAAAAGCAATTAATTGTTTTTGCGACAAAAATTTAGGTCAATCAATTACCAATATTTTGAACAATGCCTTTGAAGCTTCGAAACTAAATAATAATTCAAAAGTTATAATTCGTGCCAACGAAACTGATGGTGAATTTAAAATTGAATTTGAGGATTTTGGAAAAGGGTTTGATCAACAAAAAATAACAAAAATTGGAACCCCCTTTAATACTTCCAAGACTGAAAATGGCCATGGTTTAGGATTGTTTCTAGTAACAAACACATTAAAGTATATTGGAGGTGAAATTTTAGTGCAGAACAAGCCTAAATCGGCAGGCTCTATTGTTAAATTGGTAATTCCAAAAGCGGCAATTAAGGTGCAATAATATGAAGAAAATTCTTGTTGTAGATGATGATGTTTCACTTGCAAGTGCCTTGGCTTCATCTTTCATTAAACGCGGTTATTTGGCACTAATTGCAAGCGATTTAAACGGTGCAAAACTAATAGCTGAATCACAATTACCAGAATTTGCAATTGTTGATTTACGCCTTAATCAAAGCAATGGCCTTGAAGTTACAAAGGAATTAATTGCCATTAATCCTGACATGAAAATCGTGGTTTTAACGGGCTATGCAAGTATAAATACTGCTGTAGAGGCTATGAAGCTTGGTGCTTGTCACTATCTTGCAAAACCTGCGAATGCAAATGATATTTTGGAAGCTTTTGGTGCAACAAAAGGGCGAACAGATATTGAAATAACCAATCGTCAATCAACTATAAAAAACCTTGAATGGGAAAGAATTCAAGAAACTTTGATTGATACCAATTACAATATTTCGGAAACTGCACGCCGCCTTGGGCTGCATCGCCGCACATTGGCAAGAAAGCTTCAAAAACAGCCTGTAAAATAAAATCGCGGAAAACAAGTTCCGCGATTTTCACTTGAAAATACCCGATTTTGAGGGGTGGGTAATTTAAAAACTATAATTCAAGCCAATATAACCAAAACGTCCAGGATTTGGCACATGTACGCCCATTGCCAAACTTCCACCAAGTGCCACATTATTTACACGATTTAAGCCAGACAAATGGTCATAATAATATTTGTCAAATAAATTTTCGACACCAAAACTTATACGTGTATCATCATTTAAATTATAACGACCGCGAAGGTTTAAAATCGACCATGCAGGGCTTTTTGCTTCGCTATTATATTTTGAAACCTTATCTTGTTTTGCGGCAAATTTAGTTTCGCCAATAATTTCTAAATTACCCAATTGATATGTAAGCGCAAAATTGCCGTTTATTGGGGCAATACGATACAGATTATCATCATTGGTGGTATTTTTACCGCGAACATAAGAAACATTGCCATCAAGACGAAGATTATCAGATATTATATATGAAATTGTGGTTTCAGCGCCTGAAAGTTCGGCATTTATATTGCTAAATTTCAAAGTTGCATCAGGGGCAGCACTAATTGCGACACCTTGAATAAAATCATCAACCTTATTGAAGAAAACACTTTGTTTTAAATGGAGCATTCCAAAAGAAAAATCACCCAATATTGAAATTTGGCGCGAAATCTCAGGATTTAAGTCAACATTACCAATATAATTCCTACCATCAGCAGCACCATAAGTAGATGATGGTGTCCATATATATCGTTCAACCAAACTTGGGCTGCGCGTTTTTTGTGCTGCCGCTAGTTCAAAACTAATGTTATCATTTAATTTTAAGCGTCCGCTTGTGGTAATATCCCAATTATTATCTTTGCGTGTCTTATCAAGCGCGTTAAAAGCAAGTTTGGCAGGGTTTAGCCCCATCATCATTATATTTTCAATATTGCCACTTTCGCTTTTAATATTCTCATATCTTGCACCAAAGACTATACGAAGTTTTTCGCTAATTTTGCGGTCCATTTCGCCATAAATACCAAGGCGATTGCGTTTGCTATCTTTGAAAAGATCGCTTTTCATATTCGTGCTTATATTTTGACTATAGACATTGAATAAATTCTGATGCCCATCAATCCCAAACCGCAATATTGAACCTAATGCCTTTAATTCATTACCAATCGCAAAGCCATAATCACGACTTGTAGCGGGGGCGCGCATTCTTGATGCTAAAGGTGTATAAGTTCGATTTGTGTAATTATCCATGACATGATTAATGTCATTTTCAAAAATTCGCGCACTAATTTTTCCTATAGAATAATCACCACTAAAACTTAAAATCGCATTTGTTGCATCATCAATCGCCATATCCATTGCCAAAGATGGCGTTCCAACATTTCGTGAATTTTTAGTACCAAGTTGCAAACCAATAATTTGCGAAGAAAATTTCAAAGCACCTTCAATTTTACTGTTTCTTATTTCAAAACCTGTATCACTTGCTTTGCCGCCTTTATACTTTATATCTTCACCATATTGCTTTGCAGTTGCAATTGAAAAAGCGGCATTTTCAAGCCCTAATGATAAATCTGCAGAACCTTCATAACCATTATTAGCACCAATATATTTGCCGAATAGATTTCCGCCAAATTCACTAGTTCCAGAATTAGAAAATTTTGGTGCTTTGGTATTTACAATCACCGTTCCGCCAATTGAATCACCGCCATTTACAACCGAAGTTACACCAGCAATAATTGCAATTTGTTCAATTTGATGCGGCTCTACATAATGAAGTGGCGGATCCATATGATTTGGGCACGCAGGGTTAATTTCAACGCCATCAACAACTACTTTTACCCTATCTTGTGAAAGGCCGCGCAATTGTATTATGCCAGTCTGAGTGCCATTTTTAATTACTGCGACGCCTGCACTATTATCTAAAACTGAAGCCGCATCATATGCGCCATCATTATTAGCACTTGAACCTTTAACTTCATTTTGACTTGGTAGAGATGGACGCGGCGCAGTGATTATAATTGTTTCTGAATTGCCTTTGGCATTTTGTGCAAATGCTAAACTTGGTAATGATACGCCCAAAAGCAATGCATAAGTAATTGAAATATTTTTAGACATGATTTCCCTAAACCTAATTTTAGGAAAGCCTAATATTAACAGCTAACGCATTGTGAAATTGGACATTTTGTCCAAGACATATCGCCGCATGAGACGATTTTTCACAACAAAACAATCTTTGATTGAAAACTAATTATGAGAAGGATTGCATCGCTCGCAAATCATTGTTTTAATTCGCCAAAATAACTACCGTAAAAACTTTGTGTTAGATTTTGTGTTAAATATAAGTTCCGATTTTTAAAAATATTGAATTTACCACAAAAGGCAATAGACAAGCTAATATGGAAAAGCTTGTCTATTGCCTATTTGTTGCAAAGTTTAAAAGTTATACAAAATGAAAGTCGCTTGAATGTAAATTTGCGATATTGGCATTTTTTATAGTTACAACATGCGTTGTGTCATAATTTATCAATACATCATTTCCAACCTGAGAGACATAAGAAAGCATATTATCAAAATTATGAAATAAATCTTGGCTAAATTCTATAGTATCGCCATTGGCATTTGAGAAATCTAAAATTGTATCATTTCCAAAACCATCTTTAAATACAAAAGTATCTGCACCATTTCCGCCACTTAATTTATCATTACCAGCGCCGCCATTTATTATGTCGTTTCCATCATATCCAAAAATTTGATTTGCACCTGAATTACCAGTAATTACATTATCCAGTGAGTTACCTTTTGCAATTGTATTAGATAGGCCAGTTAAATATAAATTTTCAACATTATTAGATGCAGTATATGATACACTTGAATAAATATTTTCAATACCGCTATCATAATCCTCAATAACTAAATCATTGATATTATCAACATAATATGTGTCGTTACCCAAGCCGCCAGTTAGATTATCGGCACCAGCGCCACCATTTATTATGTTATCACCTGAATTTCCAATGATTGAATTAGAAAGACTATTACCAGTTCCATTTATATTATCAGTTCCTAAAAGCTCAAGGTTTTCAATATTTGTTGAAAGAACATAATTTGCGCTTGACCTTACAATGTCATAACCTTCATTTGCCGCTTCCGTAATTTTGTCGTTAGAATTATCAACATAATATGTATCGTCGCCTAAGCCACCTTTCATACTATCTATTCCAAGACCACCATCGATAATATTATTTCCAATATTACCAATTATAATGTTATTTAATTCATTTCCAGTTCCATTAATATTATCGGTTCCTGACAATGTTAAATTTTCAACATTTGTAGATAATGTATAGCTTATTGAAGAATTTATAATATCAACACCTTCATTTGTATTCTCAAATACAATGTCGCCAATATTATCTACATAATAAGTATCATTACCCAAGCCACCAGACATATAGTCGGCACCTGCGGCACCATCAATTTTATTAGATCCTGAATTTCCGATAATTCGGTTATTTAATTCATTTCCTGTGGCATTAACACTTGATGCGCCAATCAAATTTAAATTTTCAAGATTTTCACCTAATACATATGAAATAGTAGAATTTACTATATCAATGCCTTCATCCAAATTCTCTATTACTTTATCGCCAGCATTATCTACAAAGTAGACATCATCACCAATTCCACCCGACATAGTGTCTAGACCAGCACCGCCGTTCAGACTATCATTTCCAATGCCACCAATTATAGTATCATCACCACTAGATCCAATTAAAATATCGTCACCAGCGGCACCATCAATATAATTAGACGAAGCATTACCAGTAATTTTATTATTCAGATTATTTCCGACACCTTTGATTAAACCATTACCAGTAAGGAATAAGTTTTCAACATTTTCTGATAAAGTGTAATCTATTGAAGAATAAACATTATCATTTCCTTCGCTTAGGTTTTCAACAATTACATCACCTGCGTTTTCGACATAATAAGTGTCATCGCCAACGCCGCCAATCATTGTATCGGCGCCGACCGCACCATTAATAATATCGTTTCCAATGCCACCGCTTAATATATTATCGATAGCATTTCCTGTGATTTTGTTATCAAGGTTGTTTCCAGTAGCACTTACGGCGACTGCGCCAGTTAATTGTATGTTTTCAACATTATCGGCAAGTCCAGCATTTATAGTTGAATAAACTAGGTCTATTCCTTCATCCGAACTTTCAAAAACAACATCACCAACATTGTCTATATAATATATATCGTTGCCATTGCCACCTGCAAGATAATCTGCGCCGGTGCCGCCATTCAATTTATTAGCGGCTGCATTACCTATAATTTTATTATTTAATGAATTTCCAGTACCATTGATAATAGCATCACCTTGAAGGAACAGGTTTTCTATATTGGCACTTAAGGCATAAGAAACCTCCGAAATAATGCTATCATTTCCCTGATTTGAAAGTTCAATAATTTTGTCGCCAACATTATCAACATAATATACGTCATCACCAATGCCACCGCGCATTATATCTATACCAGTGCCACCTTTTAATATGTCATTACCATCTAGGCCAAAAATTAAATCATTCCCGCCAAGAGCATTTATGATGTCATTATTTAGAGTTCCGTTCAATGTTTCATCTAAATCTGTTCCATATATTTCTGCTAAGTTTTGAATTTGTAACTTATTTAAAATCACCCCATCTTTGAAAGTAATTTTTTCAATACCGCTACCTTCTACAAATTGGTCGACAAGTCTTATTGAACCATTTTGATCATTTTTAAATTGTACAACTAAATCATTACCTTGTCTTATTCCTATTAAGTCAGAATATGCATAGCCAAGGCCAAGTGCTAATGTATCTATTCCATCAATGTCAGCAATTTCATTAACAATATCATTTCCATCACCCATATTATAGATATAGGTATCTGAACCTGCGCCGCCGAATAAATTATCATCACCTTGGCGACCAATTATTTCATTGTTTGAACTTGAAGCAAAAATAACATCATTATTTACGCTACCATAATATTTCTTCTCAAAATAATCACGATTCCAAATTGTTCCATCTGAAAACAATATTCGCTCGATACCATTGCCATCATAATATTGGTTTACAAGCTTAATAGAACCATCAGCATCATTAATAAATCTAATTACTAGGTGATTATCTTCCCTTACAAAATATACGTTGTCAGGATTAATTCCGGTTCCCAAAACTAATGTATCATTGTCATTGTTACCAGAGGCATCGCCTATTTCGTCATTTCCATCCCCTAGATTATAAATATAATTATCAGACCCAAGGCCGCCACTAAGTGCATCGTTACCTTTTAATCCAATTATAGTATCATCACCATCGGTCCCGATTAGCCAGTCAACGCCATTATGCCCATAAATATTGGTTTGGAATTGTTCACGCGTCCAAACAACGCCATTCGCAAAAACAATTCTCTCAATACCTTCATTATTCCATAATTGATTATTAAGCTTAATGGAGCCACTATCATCATTTTTAAACCTTAAGATGATACTATTTTCAAAATGTTGGGTAATAACATCTTCAGGATTATAATCAGAACCCAATATTAGAGTGTCAATATCAGAATTACCCGACGCTTCGTTAATAACATCATTTCCGCTACCTTTATTATAAATATAAGTATCTGAACCGTCATAGCCAAAAATAAAATCATCACCTTCTAGCGCATCAATTTTATCATTGCCGATTGTTCCATCTAAATACTCACCCTCAGAAGTTCCATAAATTATGGATTTATCAGTTAAATTATATATTTCATCCCAATTTAACTGACTACCATCAGCGAATTTAAAGCTTTCTATATGGGATCTAGCATCACCAAACTGCTCTTTTATAAGCAATTCATCAGAGCTATTTGTGAAAGTAATTTTAAGATGGTTTCCAACTTTAACTAGCGTCATATTTTCTAGTGTAATGCCAGCTTTAAATGAAACTTGATCTGCTGGTTGTTCTTCATAACCATTATACCAATCATTTATAATATCTTTGCCATAGCCTAAGCCGAATATATATGTATCGCCGCCTGCGGATCCACTTAAAACATCATTGCCTAAGCCACCGTCTAATATATCATTGGTATATGTTCCGTTGATATTGTCATTTGCATTTGTCGATTGCTGAGTAACTATTTTTGCAAATAAGTCGAATTTAGAAAGAATAAGTCCGTTACTGAATTTGAATTGGTCGATGTCAGAGAAGCCATCGAATGTAGCAATGTTACCAAATTGACCACGTATTTCCAAAGTATCTGAAATATTTTTAAAGCTAATCAAAAGATTATCATCAACACGATTTAATATCATGTCTTCAGAATTTATTCCTTCACCGAATTGAACCTCATCTAAATCTATATCTGAATGAAGGCTCTGATAGTCAATTATTACATCGTTTCCAAAGCCTAAATTGAAAATGTATGTGTCAGAGCCGTCGTAACCATTGATTGTATCATTTCCAGTTCCACCTTCAAAAATATCATTGGTGTCATAACCGAAAATAATATCATCACCATTCGTCTGAGACTGAGCCAAACAAAGCGCGCGTAAATCAGCCGCATTATATGTACTACCATCTGCAAAAATGAATGAGGTAAACTCTAATGGCCGAATATGAGTGTCAGAAAAACTAAATTGTTTTGAAATAGTAATACTGTCGCCCTGTTGGTCATAAATTATTTTAACTGTTTCATAATTATTACCGTCACGTAAAACTATAAGATCTGACCACGAAATTCCTTGCCCAAATTGAATTTTATTATCTGTGCCATGCCAAGGGTCGATATATCCCTCATAGATAATATCTTGACCATCGCCTTTTTCAAATCTGTAGGTATCGCTTCCGCCACTACCATCAATAAAATCATTACCTTTTTTGGCATAAAGTATATCATCATAAGCAGAGCCAATAACATTATCATCGCCATCAGTTTCCATGGCCTGAATTAATGAATTAATGATATCAATTTTGCGGATTATTGTTCCATCTGCATATTCAAAATTCTCAATATCTTGCCATC
>CAZKYS010000048.1:0-4888 GCA_964557085.1 uncultured Caulobacteraceae bacterium | reverse complement strand
TGCCATCTGAGAACGTAAAAATTTCAATTCTATTGAAGAATATTGTACCAAAAATACCTGTATAGATTGGTCTGAATTGATCGAAAATTGAAATAGAATCAGCAGTGCCATTAATTTTAATTGTTAAATTACTTGAGCCACCATCGCGTATGAATTGTAAATCTTCAAAATTTACACCTTCTTTAAAAGCTAAAACATCATAGCTTTGGCGAATTGCATGTGTTTCTTCATCGTAAATTGTGTCATTGCCATAATTTCTACCGAAAATATAAACATCAGAATCTGCACCGCCACGAAGAGTATCATCACCAGCGCCACCATCTAAATAGTCGTTATCATTGGTTCCATATTCTGTTGTGCTATCATTGTTTGCATGAGAAACCGCGCGGGCAATTCCCATTTCATCCCATGATGACCCATCAGCAAAAACAATACGTGCAACACCATTATCATCCCATAGATTACCTTCACCACTTATGCCAGGCCACTCACCTGAAAACTGGTTTGTAACACGTATTGTTTCACCAGTTGTAATTAAGGTTAATATAAGATCCATACCTTCACGATTTGCAATAAAATCACTTGCTTTGTAATTTGCAAATCGAATTAAATCCTCATTTTGGTCAGTAAGCGCGGCCTCAAAATCATTTATGACATCATGCCCAAAGTGCTTTCCAATAATATAATTATCAAGGCCATTGCCACCAATAGCAACTTGATCTGATCCATCCATATAGAAAATGTCAGCCTCATTTGTGCCTTGCATTGTGCCGCTACCAATAACCATAATATTTGGGTCAATACCAAGACCTTCAATCGCCCCTAGTATTCCAAAACTTGGGTTGGTTTCCTCATAAGCGGCAATTATATCTTGTGCTAAAAACCCAAAAGAATTTATTGCACCACCGCCACGAACATAGTCACCAAGAATAATTTTAAGTAATGGATTCCATGTCTTTAACCATGATATTGGGTCAGTCTCTGTTTCTGCCATGGCCAATAAATGACCGAATACTGGTGTCAATTGTGCCGCATTATCATCTGACATAAATGAATTACTTGAAGCATCAAAATGAATACCATTAAACACAGAAGCAAACGCGCTGGACTGAACAGCAACACGTGCAGCCAAGAAATCAAGCGTGGTGTTCAAATATTTCATTGAATCATTGATGATGCTTAATGCGCCGCCAAAATCCAATGGCTTGACATGGAATGGAAGCTTTTCACCGATATATCTTTCAAGAAATGCAATTTCTTTTCCTGATACGATGTCGTTAGTATAAGCAACATCATTAAGCACAACAGTGCCTTCAGTAATAGTTCTTAATGTAGAGTTTTCTTGCGTTCCCCAAGAAACAATAGATTCACCATTAGCAAACAGATAAGTATTCACCTGCGTATCGATACCATCAACAGTAACTGTATCAGTAGACATAGAAACAGGTGAACCCCATGCATCGTGCAAAGAGCCAAGCGCAACATTACTAGAAAGCGCAATTTTTAAACCAGAAGCGAAATAAACATTCGTAAACTCATGTGCAACGCCATTTAAAACAACAGTCTCATTGACTGTTTTCCAGCTATAATCGCCAATTTCATTGCCTTTTCTTATGATTGATAAATTATCATAATCTTCAAAAGCATTTGCGCCAATTATAACATTGCCATTCGCTTCGCGTAATGGTGAACCTTCAACCCACGCCTCAATAAGTGGCAGCATTGTTGCACGTAATGATGCCATATCATGATTTGCAATTGAAAGCTGTGAAAGGGTTTGGTCAACAAGCGAAACGCCATTTTCCGAATTACTCATCGCGGCGCGTAAATTAACAAGCGTTCCATAACCTTTAAGGTCAGGGCGCGCCATTGCATCGGAAGTAATATTTATAGCGGGGCCTTGATAAATTGTGTTTTTGTTATCAAGCGATAAAATAGCCTGACCAACATTGCCTGTTGTGCCATCACCACGAATAAAAGTTCCAACCGCATCAACATGATTACCGCCAATATTTATATTGGCCGCAGTGTTTCCTACATTAATTCCAACGATGTTGTATTCACTAAGTGAATGAAGCTCATCAGCACTTGAGAGGCCATTTTGGTCAATATCACGCCAAACTTTTAATTCGCTAAACGTGTCCTCTGCATTTATAATGCCATCGCCGTTAAAATCGACCAATCCATTATCTAAGGCATCAACTATCCCATCATTATTCCCATCAAGTAGCGCAAGTTCAGCGAAACCACCACTCACAGAGCCAAATGTCTCGCTTCCATCTTTGATATTACCGTCATGACCAAAATCACGAACAAGAATACCATCATCCGAACCAACCCATCCCGTAAACTCTTTATAGAAATCAGCATCAGTATCAAACAAAGCCGAACCGCTTGAACGCATTGAAAGGTCATAACCATCACCATCAATATCAATAACAAGGGGATCTTTACCGCCCCACGGCATATGCGTTCCAAATGTTGTTTTTAAAATTAAATCAAAAATATCCAACAAAGCATCGGAATTACCCATGCTTGGTTTCCAATCTATCAATCTTGATGCAGTAATCGAAAACTCGGCAAGATAAATATCACCTGCGCCGCGGTGATTTGCCTGATATGTGCTTTGCCAACCGCTAATAAACATATCAGAAAATTGTTGACCATTTGGTGCAGTTGCATACATACCACCAAATTGGACAAGCAAATCACCTTCTGTATTCAAACCATATTTTACTAACCCACCATAGCCACTTGCATACAGACTTTCAGAGAAGCGATTTCTTAAGCCACCATGAAGCTCAAATATGCCAGCGATTGTAAGGCGGTCTTCGTCGCCAAAGTTTGTAATTGCAACACCAGGTATATAATAAACAATATCCTTATCGTGACCAACAGTACCAAGGTCAATTACTGAACCAATACCTGCGCCAACAACTGTATCGCCGCCGTCACCTAGGAATACTTTGGTCGCCATTGTTTTATGGTCGCCATAAATATCGGCGTGTTTTGTGCCAATTATGGTTTCAAAGTTTACGGCTTTAATATTACTTTTGAATGGTGATGCCACAGCCTCTATGGCAATTGAAGCTAAATTATCAACACTGTCCCTTGCAATTAGACGCTCTGATATTCTTGCGCCATCATTAACAACGATACCTTTTCCAAGATTATCAAAACTAATTAAATCACTTTCACCGGCATTTTGGCCTTGCGCATTAATGGTCATATCGTTTTGGAAAAGCCCCGAAGGAACGCCATCAAAATTCGTTACCTCAACTTTATCCGCGTGATTGGTTAGAAAAACATTTTCAATTTCGAATATTTGTGCATCTTTTAAGCCAATTCCATTAGACGAGCCAATTGTTATGTTTGCATTATCTAATGCGGAAAAATCAGCTATGTCATTTCCAGATCCACCGACAAAAGTGTCATGCCCATTACCTGCTATAAAAGTATCATCGCCTTTTCCGCCGATTAAAAGGTTATTTCCGCCGCCGCCTTCAAGTATATCATTGCCTAAACCGCCAATGATTGTATCGTCGCCTAATGAACCGCGAATGTGGTCATTAAAATCTGTTCCAGTTGTTCCTGTCACAACTCTATTTGTGAAATTGTTACTTCTTAACAGCCCCATATTGTTGGGATTAATTGGGTCTGGAAGTGTTGTATCTAATGGGCCATCTTCAAGGCTATAGGTAATTCTATTTATGTCACTAAAGTCTTCTTTCCATCCCAAGAACTCAGCAATTGATACAGCAATATTTATTAGCGATGATAGTAAAGGATTTCCCTCACTTACGTAGTCTATAACTAAACCTCTAACACCATATATAGTATCCGCAATATGTATATCGGGACGCCCAACACTCCATGTTACAGATGATAAATCCACCGTCAAAAGTTTTTGATCAGATGAAATGTCCAAAACACCTTTTGAATAATTTTGGTCTTCAACTTTATGAAATGCAAGTTCGCCCGCAAATTGCACAATGATTTGACCTAAGCTTTTTGCTGCTGTCTTTAATGTCTCCGACTTTGTAATGGCAGTTAAAAAATCATTTGCATCATCAAATAATGCTTTAATACCAGTATTACCAAATACAGTTTTACCGCTTTCTATTGCCGAATAAGCAATCATGCGCTGCATTTGTTCACCTGTTGTTACAAACCCAGTATAACCTGAAGAACCATCTTCAGAAATTGGTATAGGTGTTGTCGGTGTTCCATCATTATTTTTAGGTTGTGTATATAGGCCAATTGCATCACCTACATTATTATCAAATAATGCATCTAAAATTGAATATGCAACATCATGATTTGTATGCCACGCATTATGACCTTTATAATCAGCATATTGCAAAATTACTTCCAATGCGTTGCTGTGATGCTTAACAAGGTCTATTTCATTCCAATTAAATGCGCTTAGCTCTTTATCATCAACAGTTGTTTGGGAAATTGAAAAGATGGCCGTATATGCGGCGGCAACTATGCCCAGAAAAGGGTTTAATAGTGCAATTGACGCATAAGATAGGCCACCAGTAATTTCACCTTCACGTAAAAACTGTAACATTTCCCCAGCAACATGAACTGTATCAACACCATCCCAACTTGGTGCAGGTGGCATTTTATTTTCATTTATCAGTATGTTAATTACACTAGTAACTAGCTCAATACTTAAAGTTACAGGGTTTGAAGTTATGAATGACTTTTTTTCTTCAAATGTCATCCCATCCAAACCAAGGACAGAACTTGCAGCAGCAGAATTAATGGCAATTTCCATTATTTCTCCAAAGTAAACAGCCATAGTAGGTATATAAAATGGCATATTATCAACGCCATAAGCTTTGCCATGACTTAGTGATGCTACTGTTGCTGCCAAACCACC
>CAZKYS010000047.1:0-17485 GCA_964557085.1 uncultured Caulobacteraceae bacterium | reverse complement strand
TTGGCAATCCCTATATTGTCTGAAAGAAAAACAGGTGGAACACCATGGCATGCCCACCATATAAGTGAACGTTATATGCTTTTTGCCATTATCGCCCTGGGGGAGGGTTTGGTTGGAACAGTGGCATCTTTATCATCAAATATTGAAGCAAGTGGCTGGTCTTTAGATACGATTTTGGTTGGCCTTGGTGGAACTGGTTTAACATTTTGTGTTTGGTGGATTTATATGATGCTACCTTCTGCACATATATTACACTCGCACAGAAACAGATCATTTGTTTGGGGATATGGTCAATTAATTACAATCTGCTCGATTGTTGCAATTGGCGCGGGTCTTCATGTTGCAGCATATTTTATAGCCCATGAATCACATATAAATTCTCTTGCGACTATTTTATCAATCGCAATACCGTTTGGTGTTTTTATTGTTTCAATATATTTGCTTTATTATCACCTTGTAAGAAGCTTTGATACATTGCATATTTTCCTTTTAAGCGGGACGTTATTCTTTATTCTATTGTCCATATTCGCCGCAATTCAAGGAATTAACATGGCTTATTGCCTAATAATTCTAAACCTTGCGCCAATTGTCACAATAATTGGATATGAATTATTCGGCCACAAATATCAGGCAAACGCACTAATAAAAAACATAAGTCCAAAATAAATCACACGCAAAGCAAACAAATAAAGCAGCTCTGCGGAACACAGTATCCTCCACATAGAATAAGTAGGCGCAATAATCGACTGCTATGAACATAAGGGGAGATAAAAGAAATGGTGCCCTATATCGGAGAAAGTTCGAACCAACTTTTCCGAATATTGGATGATTGGAATCATATCTTAAAGAACATCGGTAAGGAAGAGCAAATGCCTATCCTTCCCCCCAAAAAGCGCAAACGGACTTGGTATAAGCCAAAGTTCACGAAGCTAAAACGGGAGGCGTGATATGAAAAGCGGTCTTTCTTCCCCACCACCATTTTCACTTCGATTGACCTTTGAAGAGCGTGCACGGCTGAATGATGAAGCTGGAGACATGACTTTATCGGATTATGTGCGATCAAAACTATTCCAAGGAGGATATACTCCGCCAAGAAAACCAAAACGCCGCCGCAAAAGCCCAGTCAAAGATCATGCATCTTTGGCGCAAGTTTTGGCATTGTTGGGTAAATCCCACATTGCCAATAATATCAACCAATTAGCAAAGGCTGCCAATACGGGAAGTCTTCCCGTAAATATTGAGACTGAACGGGCTTTAATGGATGCCGCAAAAGACGTTGCGCGTATGCGCAAGATGTTGATTGAGGCATTAGACCTTAAGGATTTTACATGATTATAAAGGCTTCCCAGCGTAGCGGTGGTAAGCAACTCGGCCTTCATTTGTTAAAGACCGAAGAAAATGAGCATGTGGAATTGCACGAAGTATCGGGCTTTGTGTCCAACTCTTTGATGGGCGCAATGAATGAAGCCTACGCCATGGCACGCGGAACCAAATGTGAGCAATATTTGTTTTCAGTATCTTTGAGCCCACCTGCACACGAGAGTGTGCAGGTTGAGGTTTTTGAAAAAGCGATAAACGACATTGAAGATCGTCTTGGGCTTAAAGGACAACCCCGCGCCATTGTATTCCATGAAAAGGAAGGAAGGCGACATTGTCACGCCGTATGGTCACGCATTGATGCGGAAACCATGAAGGCAAAGGAATTACCCTTCTTTAAGAATAAACTTCAAGAAATATCAAAACAAATCTTCCTTGAAAATGGCTGGGGTATTCCCAAAGGATTTTTGGATAAAGGTTTACGCGACCCGCGAACTTTTAACCTTGCCGAATGGCAACAGGCCAAACGGACGGGTATCAATCCTAAGGATATTAAAGAAGCTGCACAAAGCTGCTGGTCACGTTCGGATGGCTTAAAATCCTTTGAACGCGCCATGGAAGAAAAAGGATTGTTCCTTGCCAAGGGTGATAGACGCGGCTTTGTGGCAATTACAGTTGAAGGCGAAGTTTTTGCCGTTTCAAGGCTTTTGGATATTAAATCCAAAGACGTAAATGCCAAACTTGGCAATCCTGACAATTTGAAATCCGTCACTGAAACCAAAGCGTTTCTATCAAAAGAAATTGCTGAAAAACTTAGCCCAATTATTAAAGAGGCCAAGAGACTTGCTGCAAACCAACTTCGCCCACTTAATGAGCAAAAAGAGAAAATGAAAACCCTGCACCAAACCGAACGGCAAAAATTAGATGCGGGTCAACGGCAACGACAAAGCCAAGAAACCAAAGACCGCGCAAATCGCATTCGTAAAGGCTTCATGGGAATTTGGGACAAGTTCACTGGTGAATATGCCAAAATTAGAAAGCAAAATGAAATGGAGGCTTTCTTCTCTCTAAATCGTGATCGCAAACAGCGTCACGATCTTATCCAAGTCCAACGAAAAGAACGCCAAAGCCTCCAAGCCAAAATCATGGAAGTAAGAACGCGGCACGCGAAAATGCTACTCGACCTTTATCGCCATGCTGCGCATTACCGTCATCTTGAAAGGGAAAAACAAGCGCAACAAGAAAATCCTAATAATAGGGATATTCAAAGAAAACGGGATAGTGGTTTGGAATTGGGGTAAGCGCTTGATTTTAATGCTCTAAAAAGCACTTAAATGGTGATAAAATGCTCTATAAAGCAATTTGATTGTGTTATTTACTTTTCTGTGCTATGCTCACCATGAGATAAAATCTAATTACGATTTCTTAAAGGATAATTATATGCGCAATTCACTATTGATAGCACAACCTTATGAAGTTGAGAGCGCACTGAAAACCCTTGGTGAGAACCTGCGCACTGCACGCCTTCGTCGTAACCTCACAATTGAAGACGTTGCCGCAAAAATTGGCACGGGCGTTCGCGCGGTGATGGATGCCGAAAAAGGCAAACCATCAACCGGCATCGCAATATATACCGCCCTTCTTTGGGCTTACGGATTGCTTGAACCATTTGAAAATCTCGCCGCCCCACTTCTAGATTCCGAAGGTATTGCACTTGCGGCACGCGGCGAAAACAAACGCGCGAGAAAGCCAAAAGGATTAGACAATGACTTCTAAAGAATGTTTTGTTTACATCACTCTCCCCGACACTATCGCACCCATTACCGCAGGTAAGTTTGTGCTCGAAGAAGATCGTCGCGGTAATCCGATGGGTAGATTTGTTTATGGTCGTAGTTATTTGAACAATCCAAATGCTGTTCCGTTAGACCCGATTGAATTAAGGCTTTCTGATAAAATTTATGAAACCACATTGATGAATGGTGTTTTTGGCGCATTGCGTGATGCTGCGCCCGACCATTGGGGACGCAGAATTATTGAGAAGCATTCAGGTAAAGCAATTTTAGGTGAACTCGATTATTTATTAGAATCTCCAGATGACCGTGCTGGCGCACTAAGCTTTGGGCTAAATGCAACGCCGCCCGCACCATTGCGCACATTCAATAAAACGATTGATTTGGTAAAACTCCAATTGATGGCAGAACAATTATTGAATGAACTTGCCGATAAGAATGACCCGATAGCAACGCAAGTT
Source organism: uncultured Caulobacteraceae bacterium (assembly GCA_964557085.1). GTDB lineage: Bacteria > Pseudomonadota > Alphaproteobacteria > Caulobacterales > Aquidulcibacteraceae > Pseudaquidulcibacter. The sequence goes on along the minus strand of CAZKYS010000047.1, from coordinate 13,917 downwards.
CAGGATTTGCTATTGCTAGGCACCTCAATGGGGGGCGCAAGGCCAAAAGCAGTCGTCGAAGATGATGATGGGCTTTGGGTGGCAAAATTTAATAGCCTTCATGACAGATGGAATAATGCACGTGTTGAACACGCCATGCTTAAACTTGGCAAAGTGTGTGGACTGAATGTTTCGGTCAGCAAAATTGTTGAAATATCTGGCAAAGATGTTTTACTTGTAAAACGTTTTGATCGAGAAAAAACACTTGATGGATACACACGCTCTAGAATGATTTCGGCGCTTACTTTACTTCGTGCGGGCGAAAGTTATTTGGAACGTGATCGCTGGTCTTACATTATATTTGTTGAAGAATTGCGCAGAGCTGTCTTAGACCCCAAGCGCGATGCATTAGAATTATTCAAGCGCATGTGTTTCAATGCTCTAATATCAAACATTGATGATCACCCGCGCAATCATGCCTTGATTGCAAAAGGTAAGGAATGGAAATTATCACCTGCATACGACCTAACCCCTTCGCTTTTAGTTGCACAAGAACGCCGTGATTTAGCTATGGATTGCGGCGATATGGGGCGGTTTGCAAATGCAAAGAATATTTACTCGCAACATGGACGCTTTCTATTAAAGCCTGAACAAGCGCAATCTATTATTGATGACATGGCTTCGATTGTAAGCGCTGAATGGTATAATATTTGTCGTGCTTGCGGCGTAACCGAAACTGACGCTGCATTGATTTCAAGCGCATTTGTCTATCAGGGCTTCAAGAGCTAAATCTATCTTCATGCAAATATGTCGCTTAGCCGCGTGCCTATCTTGAAGATTGAAACCCCTTCCCAATAATAGCCGTTGCTTTCCTTGATATAATAATATAATATTAGTTATTGTGTAATTTACGGTGAAAGTAATAATATGTTATCACTAATAAGCCCATCAAAAGCACGAACAATTATCGCGAGCCATGTTCGGGGTAGAAGGATAAACCTCGGCCTAACCCAAGACGGTTTGGCAACGAGAGCGGATGTTGCCTTGCCGACTTTGAGGCGGTTTGAACAACTAGGTTTAATATCATTGGAAGCTTTGCTCAAAATACTTTCCGTTGTTGGAGGCCTCGATGAAATTATCAAAGCACTTGAACCAGAGACCCCCGAATTTTCGTCTATCGATGATGTTTTGAATAAGGGTATAAAACCCAAACGCAAAAAAGGCTGGCGCAAATGAGCTATACTCAAATCAAAGAAATAAAAGTCGGCCTCGATTTTGGTAATTCAAAATATGATGTTGGTCGTTTGGCAATTCGAGAGGGAATTATTTATTTTGAATATGGTGCTGACTTTATAAAATCCGGCATTGAAATATCCCCTTATCGGTTACCGCTCAAAAGCGGTTTGCAAAAATTTGATAAGGATATTTTCGAAGGCCTATATGGGGTTTTTAATGACAGCTTGCCTGATGGTTGGGGGCGTTTACTGTTTGACCGCGCTATGCGGTCAAAAGGCATTCTGCCGCAAGAACTATCGCCGCTTGATAGGCTAGCAAGCGTTGGCAATAATGGCATTGGTGCATTGGTTTTTCAGCCTGATAATGCTTTCCTTTCAAACAATAACGAATTTAATCTTGATAGATTAGCGAAAGATGCAGAGGCGGTTTTAAGCGGTTCATCTGATGATGTGATAGAAGAATTATTATCACGCAATGGCTCATCCCAAGGCGCACGCCCCAAAGCAATGATTGGTGTCAGTAAATCCAAGGACACAATCATTAGTGATGCCCTGACAATGCCAAACGGCTTTGAGCATTGGATAGTTAAGTTTCCAAACTCTTCTGACGGGCACGATGCCGGAGCTATTGAATATATTTATTCACTAATGGCTAAAAATGCTGGCGTGGAAATAATGGAAACCCATTTATTTCCATCAAAACAATATGCAGGGTTTTTTGCCACAAAACGATTTGACCGTATTGGTTCACAAAGACTTCATGCGCATACAGCTTGCGGTTTACTGCATTCAGATTTTAGAACGCCAAGCCTAGATTATAGCGAATTACTTACTTTAACGCGCTCATTAACACGCGATATTCGCGAAGTCGTAAAAATGTATCGCCTCGCGGTTTTTAACGTGCTCACACATAATCGTGACGATCACTCAAAGAATTTTTCATTCCTAATGAATGAAAGAGGCGAATGGAAATTCGCCCCAGCCTATGATTTAACGTTCTCATCTGGCCCGAATGGTGAGCAAAGCACAAGTTTAATGGGTGAAGGGAAAAATCCAAATGTTCAGCATTTGACCAGCCTAGCAAAAGAGGCGGGAATTAGTAGGGCGGATGCAAGTCTAATAATTGAACAAACGAAAGCCGCGCTCGCAGATTGGCAAAAATTGGCAAAAGAATATGGGGTATCAAATGCCAATATCGCGCTTATTAAAGGGCGAATAAGTTAGTGAAATGACCGCTTCAAAGTCCGCTTTAACGCTCCGCTAACATCAATCAGCAAATAGTAATTTGCATGTATTTTCATTAAAATTTCATGCAGATTAGGCTTATTATAGTTTTAAGCCATTAAACTATAATAACGGCGAAAAATCGAAGCCTTATTATAGTTTCATACCTAAGCCGTCTATCGAACATACTAAAACAAAAAGCGGGAACCGAAATTCCCGCTTTGAATAGGTTTGAAATATACCGTCTACCTTTGCCAGCAATTGCCCTCGATTTTTCGTGTAACATACACATTTGTGATGCCGCATAATTCACTTCCCATTAACTGACACATCATTTGATAAGCAGGGCTTGAGCTTGTGCCGGATTCTGAAGTTGAACCAGAAAAGGAACCATCATTCCCAAAATCGATTGAAAGCTCTTGAGAATTATTTGAGCTATCAACCCAATTCATAAGCAAACTAAAACTACTGCCAACCGCTGTCATAAGGTGGCGGCCCGAACGGATTAGATTAGTGCCGCTAACGCCCATAATCGTTGCTGTTCCACTGCCGCGATTTACTTGCATACCAAATGAGAATTTATACTCGCTACGCGAATTTCCGCTTAGCGCATTATTGGCAATGCGGGCATCAATACCTTCACAAGTATAGTTTGTTATTGGCTGTGTGATGGCGGCGCGTTTTGTTGCTGCTTTTTTCTTCGTCGGAGCCGCAATGGCAACCGACGCTGATGATACAAATATTAGTATTGCCGCAAAGGCAGAATTTAATGTGCGTTTCATTTTTACCTCGCATATGACCATGATTGATCATGCGCAAAGCATAAAACAAAACGTAAAGGCATTCGGGGGGAACTCTATTGTGAAAAAGCTAACGCCTAAAAGAGCGTTAGCTGTTTTGAATTTTGTTCAAAGACTTTCCAATCAGAATTGGTTCTTGCTTCTTGGTTTAACCACGCAAGGACATAAGCCCAAATATCGGCATATCCATCAAGTTCACGGGCTTCAAAGAAGTGCGAACGATAGCCTGTTTCGGTGATGGGCAAAGGGAGTTGGTTTTCGGAATAAACGTCAATGTGTGAAAGCACATAATCATTTCCAAGTTTGAAATATACTGGCGCATAATGGATTTCTATATTGATCCCATTCCACGATTTTTTGATGATTTGAATATTGTCTGACATGATTGCCTCCTTTGGTTTGATGTCCAATTGACGGGAGACAAAAGGCAGGTTTCTAAAGCCCAAGTTCACCAAAGGGGAACAGGTAACACGGGAGCTTGCGACTGGCGCGGGCAGCCTGTTGAACTTGGGATGAAATCTGCTTTAATAGCCGAGTTATCAAGTAAAAAAACAATGGAGGCTTCGTATAATTTTAAAACTCAGTCTTGAAAATGAAATTGTCCCAATAATGATTTCTTTGGTATTGGAAAACCATCGTATCAATGTATAGTATAAGCATGAGAAATGAGAATAAAAATTATGAATTTGACGTCGCCTTATCTTTTGCTGGTGAAGACAGGGAATACGTGGACAGTGTAGCTAACGCGCTTCTTGATGAGGGTGTTAAGGTTTTCTACGATGAATTTGAAGAAGTAAACCTATGGGGCAAGGATTTATATACGTATCTTTCAGACATATATATGAATAAAGCACGCTACACCGTAATGTTCATCTCGAAACATTATTCTGAGAAGTTATGGACCAATCACGAAAGAAAATCTGCCCAAGCTCGCGCGTTCCAAGAAGCACAAGAATATATTCTTCCAGCCCGATTTGACGATACTGAAATACCGGGTGTTTTGCCAACTGTTGGGTATATTTCCGCCAATAAAAAGACACCACAGGAAGTCTCTGCAATAATCATAAAGAAATTAGTCGTCGCTGGTTTCTCAGTGCCAACAGAAATAATTAGGAAAAATTATTCGAGCATTACCCAATCTCCAAGAGTTAAACCAACTGTCTTAAATGTAGAAGTGAGAGACGACCAGGGAACAATTTTAAGTGGGATCAGCGTTACTGCTCTTGCTGACAATGGCACTGTATTAGAATGCGTCAGCAACAATGGTGTAGCAAGTATCGCCGTTCAAACTAGAAGAAAATACAGAGTTTTGGTCGCGCATGAGAACTTTCCTTGCGCACTTACTGACTCAATAGACCCAGCTGAAAGCGTCAGCGTGGTATTGCAACGCTCTGAGAATATAGGCTCAATAATAGTTCACGGCACTGGACATATCAAAGGATTGAAAGGTCGATTAAACCCCATTTTGGACACGAGCAATAGAACATACTTATATGCGGACAACATAGCGATAAACAGTGGAAAGCCGCAACCTGTTTCTTTTGATTTGAATGTCCCATTTGAATTGGAAGACTGTGATGGAAATATCTTTATAGCTACCGTTAAATTGATATTAGGTCGGACAGCACTGATACAATATATTAAACCAAATTATGGGGAAGTAAGTTAGAAATTAAATCTCTAACTAAAAGAGGCAGCCATTAAGCCGCCTCCTCAAATTGATTGTTAACTGATTTTTTCAACAAATATTCCGAAGCTTTTGAAGCCTGACTTGCGGCGGTGATGATGGCTTTTGAATCTTGCTTTAAGACTTGAAGCCAATTGTTGATATAGCAAGCATGGTCGGCTCGTGGTTCTTGGGTGATGCCAAGTTCGGAACATAGGAATGCCGAACCAAGTTCGGCAACGAGTTCTTCCATTGCATAGCGATTATCACCAAAGCGTTTGCCAAAATCGCGTGCAAGACGGTTTGATGAACCTGTCCAATGTGTAAGCTCGTGAAACAAGGTTGAATACCAGCCTTCGGTTGGTGAGGATGTTTCAGTGCCAACGAAACGATGACGATCTGGCATTGAGATTGTGTCGCTTGATGGGCTGTAAAAAGCGCGTGCGCCACCAATATTGATTTTGGCATTAGTTGACACGATAAAACGCTCGGCATTTTCACAAGCGATAATTTTATCAATTTGTGGCTCGGTTGCGGGCATTTCATAACCTTCAACTTGCGCAACATTGAATACACGTGATGCTTTGGCGATTGAGTAATGTGTTGGGTCGTCGCCATTTTGATTTTCAACTTCGATATCTTTGAAGAAGATAATCACGGAAGATGCTTCACCTTTGCGAACTTGCGCACCACGTTCTTGCCATTGTTTATAAGTGCCCCAAATGCCATGCTCGTAACCACTGGTATAGGCAGCAATCCAAAGCGCAAGAATATTCACGCCATTGTATGCTTTCTTGGATTGAACATTGAATGGACGGGCAGTTGAAAATCCTTTGCGATGCCAAGGTAATTGAACATCACCTACTCCGTTTTCAATTGCGGAAATGATTTGATTGGTAATAGTTTCATAAACGTCGAAACGTGAAATTGAAGATTTAGATTGATTTTTCATGTCCATCTCCTTTCGCTTTATCTTGAGGACGGACACAAAAAAGTTTGGGGGAAAGATGGGCTGTCACCCTGATTCATTCAGGGCGTATGGGCAACACGGGAGTGGAAATCAAAGATTGCAACGAATGGAGCGGGCAGACCCATTGACCACCCATCAACCCAAACTATGGGTTCGGCATGGGCTCAAGAGGGAGCGAAATGGCTGATCTACATCAATCAATATAAGCAAAATATGTAAACAGCGTAAAAAATTACACGAACATCATGTTATACTGTGTTGACAAAGTATGACCGGATGTGTATATAGGCTATATTGGAGGTCGAGATGACTAAACATTTAAACACAAGAATGAATCAGCGAGGCATAACAAAAGATATGGTCGCATTGGCGTGTGATTTTGGTGAACTATGTCGCGACAAATATATTTTGAACCGCGACAGTTTGGACAAATTATTGGCTGAATTGAGTGCACTTAGCGCAGTCGCAAAGAAAGCCAGAGACAAAGGCGGGATTGTAGTCGTCGAAAAAGATGGCATTCAAATAACCACTTACAATCGTAATAGCGCAGGCAACTGGAGAGATTAGAATGGCAAGAGACATGGAAAGCCTAGTTAAAAATTTCTTTTATAGCGGAATGGATTTCGACGGGGATGTGACTTTGACAATAGCCACACTGAACGCGGTGCGAGCATTGGTAGGGGTAAGCAGAAGCGACAATTTAGAGCACGCCTTAGAATTAGCAATTAAGAAACTTAAAGACTGTTCAGAAGGTTTATTGTATAACAATGCCTTCGAAAAAATTTCCATGTTGCATGGCGACTACCTAAATGGATTAGTTTCTCAAAGACTTGAAGCCTTTTATCGCGATATTTGCGTCATTGTTAATCAAGCAAATGGGCAAGAATTTGCGAGCATCATATTGGATAATCTAAACGAAAAAGGCAATCATGGTTATCTCGGCCCAAGCAAGCTTTCAGATTTGTTGATGCTAAGCACGATTGCCCCTAAAAAAGGGGAAACTATTGCTTGCTTGTTTGATAATTCAATTAACACAGCTTTGCAGCTAGCAAAAAATAATGATGTCACTTTTTGCGCGCAGATTGCAAGCACTGTAACGCTAATCGAATTGCTAGCAATTAGTCTGGGACTTAAAATCAATACTATTGTTAGTGATCCTTTTGAGCGTGACGACGGCGAAATTACTGGCGAGCTTAAAAGTAAAAAATTCGACCATATAATTAGTTACCCGCCATTTGGGATGCGAAAAAACGTCACGATGCAAAATGGAGAAAGGCTAACCGTTACCTCAGAAGTTCTTCAATTTGAGGTTTTCAAAAACAATTGGACGAAAAGTTTCGTAACTCTGGTGCCAGAGGGCGCACTGTTCAGAGCATCAAACTACGAATTAAGAGTTAGAAAGACGATTCTGAACAATGGACTCGCGGAAGTTATTAGCCTTCCAAATGGTATAATTTCCAATTCCGGCATATCAACTTCAATTGTCAAATTGACCGCCGAGGCGGTAAGCGAGATTCAATTTGTTGACGGACGAACAATAAATTCTGCAACTTCGCGCGCCACCGCAAGTGAATTAAGCAAGCATATTGCGTCGCTTCTTGAAGACAAAGATAGCTTCAAACAAAGAACCGCACTGGTAAGTCGCGAAACTATCGAAGCTAATCAATGGAATATGACTGTAGATAGGTATGTAATATCCCATGAAATGAAGAAAATTGGCGAGATTTTGCGAACCTCGGAAGTGGTTTTGTTGGGTGATATGGCCGATATTTTAAGACCTCAAGCAGCAAAACCGTGTCGCGAAGACGAAGAAAATGCCGAAACATTTAAGGTTCGCGAAATCGTAACTGGGGATGTCGAAAATTCCGAAGTGCTTCTACCCGCAAGAACCATGACCTATTTTCAAATGGACTTTGAAAAAGTTAAAAATTCAATGGTTAGAGATGGCGATATAATAGTCAGCACAAAGGGTAAAGTCGGCGTTATTGGACTAATAAATGGCGAAAACATTAACGATGACGAGCCATGGATAATTTCACAAAGTTTCGCAATTGTGCGTTTGAAAAAGCTATCGCCGATAAAAGACCCAAGGATTTTAGTTTCCCTTTTAACTGCTTCGTGGTCAATCGAAAAGTTAAATTCCTTTGCCGCTGGAACAACTGTTCAAATGATACCGCTAGTCGATTTGAAAAACTTCTCACTTCCCCTTGCATCAATTGAAAGCCAATCAAAGGCATCCGCCGAACTTGATGAAATATCGAAAATGTCCCGAGAAATTTTGCAATTACGGGAGCAAATCAACGCTCAACGTGCAAGACTGCAATCTGAATTGTGGGGATTTAAGGGTTGAAAAGCAGGCCACCACTTAAAATAGACTATGCAAAATAAGATTATTATTGTTAATATTACAGGTAAAAGAAAAGACAAAACATGTTTGAACAAACATTCAAAAATATAGACGATGTATTACACAAGGAAGCTGGCTGTGGAACCGAATTGGATTACACGGAGCAATCCTCATGGATATTATTTTTAAAATATCTTGATGACTTGGAAAAAGAACGCGCCCAAGAAGCCGAACTAAAAGGTAAACCATATAATTTCATTATCGACCATGCATATCGTTGGTCTGTCTGGGCTGCGCCCAAAAATGCCAAAGGTGAATTTGACCATGATAAGGCATTAACTGGCGATGATTTAATTGAATTTGTGAATGACAAATTGTTTGCATACCTAAAGGGGTTTAAACAACGCGCTTCAAGTAATGACACCATCGAATATAAAATCGGTGAAATTTTTAGCGAAATCAAAAACAAGTTTAACAGCGGTTATTCAATGCGTGACGTTTTGGAACTAACCGACGCTTTGCGCTTTGGTAGTGTCGCCGAGAAACATGAGCTTTCGCACCTTTATGAAACCAAGATTAAACGCATGGGTAATGCAGGCCGCAATGGCGGTGAATATTACACCCCGCGCCCACTTATTCGCGCGATGGTAAAAGTTACCAATCCTAAAATTGGCGAACGTATTTATGATGGCGCTGTTGGTTCTGCAGGTTTTTTGTGTGAAGCATTTGAATTTATGAAAACTCAAGAGGTAACTACAAAAGACCGAGAGACATTACGAAAAAATACGTTTTATGGCGTTGAAAAGAAAAGCCTCGCCTATGTAATCGCGATCATGAATATGATTTTGCATGGCATAGATACGCCAAATATTGTTCGCGATAATTCACTTGGTCGTTCACTTTCGGATATTCAGCCCAAAGACCAGTTTGACATCATTCTTGCAAACCCGCCATTCGGTGGCAAAGAACGCGCCGAAGTTCAACAAAACTTTCCAATTCGCTCAAGTGAAACTGCTTATTTGTTTTTGCAACATTTTATCAAAATGTTGAAACCCGGTGGGCGCGGCGCGATTGTTATTAAAAACACATTCCTTTCAAATGGTGATGCCGCCGCCCTTCGCAAAGAACTTTTGGAATCGTGCAACCTGCATACAATCCTTGATATGCCATCGGGAACCTTCATTGGTGCGGGCGTAAAGACCGTGGTTTTATTTTTTGAAAAAGGTGCGCCAACCCGCAATATTTATTATTATCAATTTGATGCTGGTCGCAATATGGGTAAAACCAATTCGCTTAATGATGATGATTTAGCGGAATTTGTTGATTTTCAAAAAGCCAATAAATTGTCCGATAAATCGTGGGCGTTGGATGCAGTTTCTATTGACCAAACATCCTTTGACCTTTCGGTAAAAAACCCAAACAAAAAAGAAGAAAAAGAACTTCGTGAACCAAGCGCAATAATTGCCGAAATGACAAGCCTTGATATTAAGAGTGCTGAAATCCTAAAACGCATTGAGGCAATGCTATGAGGAAAGGATGGGAAGTAAAGACACTTGGGGAAGTTTGTATTGTAGAGCGAGGGAGTTCTCCAAGGCCGATTGCTGAATTCATTACAGATTCAGAAGACGGTATAAACTGGATTAAAATTGGCGATACAGAAAACGGTGGGCGGTATGTGACTGAAACAAAGCAGAAGATAACCCCTGCGGGCGCATCGCAATCGAGAAGAGTATATCCCAACGATTTTATTCTAACAAATTCAATGTCATTCGGTCGCCCATATATAATGAAAATTGAAGGCTGCATTCACGACGGTTGGTTTGCTTTGAGATTTGGCTCAAATATAAATGTTGACTATTTTTATCACCTTCTATCATCAAACTATGTTCAAAACCAATTCAAAGATTTGGCGGCAGGCTCAGTAGTAAAAAATATTAGCGGGGATTTGGTCAAAAAGGCAATTTTACCAATCCCTCCTATTGGTGAGCAAAAGCAGATTGTTGAAATTTTGGACAAGGCTTTTGCAGATCTGGAAATTGTTCGCGCAAATGCCGAAGCTAACCTAAAAAATGCCCAAGGTTTGTTTGAAAGTTATTTGAATGAGATTTTCGAAAGTGGCAGCAAAACTTGGCAAAGTGAAAAGGTCGAAAAAATTGCTACAAAAATTGGTAGCGGCTCGACACCAAGGGGGGGGCAAGAATCATACAAGGCCGAAGGCATCCCTCTCATTCGAAGTCTCAATGTGCATGACAGAAAATTTGTCTATAAAGATTTGGCTTTTTTAGATGATTCGCAAGCCGATAAATTGTCCAATGTGACAATTCAAAAAGGCGATGTTCTATTGAACATTACTGGCGCTTCTGTCGCGCGTTGTTGCTTGGTTCCTGATGAATTAGAAAACGGCCGAGTTAATCAACACGTTTCAATAATCCGCCCGATTCAAAAAGATATACTTCCGAAATTTCTTGAATACGCACTCACTTCTGCAACTATAAAAAAAGTGTTGCTAGAAGTTGGTGAAGATGGCGGTTCCACGCGTCAAGCAATAACCAAAGCGCAAATTCAAGACTTTGATCTCCACCTCCCCAAAGTTGAAATTCAAAAAGTAATTATAAAACAGTTGCAAGAACTTGAAATAAAATGCAAAGAATTGTGGGAAATTTATCGACTAAAAATTGTTGAAATAGATGACCTCAAGCAAGCAATTCTTGCCAAAGCGTTCTCGGGCGAATTGCTAAAAGATGACAATGTCATTCATTTAAATATTTCGGCAAATTCAAATACCAAAGCACCTGAATTTACCGCTAATATAATTGCCTATGCCCATTTGGCGCACAAGCGAAAACAACGTGATAAGACATTTGGGCACGTAAAGGCGCAAAAGACTTTGCAATTAATCGAGGCAATCGGCGGAATTGATTTAGGGCGTGTCCCACAAAAAGATGCGGCTGGCCCAAATGATTTCTCACACATGTTACGTGCCGAAGATACCGCAAGGGCAAATCAATTCTTTGAATTTGTGCAACAAGGAGCAGGCTATGATTTTGCCGAACGCTTGAAATACAATCAATTAATTACCGAAGCCCGCAAATCAATTGAACCATTTAAATCTCAAATCGACAAAGTCCTTGAGATCATAATTCCAATGGATTCAAGGCAAGCCGAAGTTTTCGCAACGGTTCACGCCGCATGGAATAATTTACTTTTGGACGGCAAACAGCCAACCAATGACGAAATCATCTTTGAAGCCCGCGAAAATTGGCATGATGATAAATTAAAAATCCCGAAATCCGAATTTGAAAACGCCATTAAGCTTATCAAATCCCACGGTGTTGAACCAAAAGGCGAAGGTAAACGCGTTATTGGTCAAGAGAGGTTGATCTAATGGCTTGCGCTGAGGAAAGATAATGGAAGAGCTGACCTATAATATTTATTGCGATGAAAGCTGCCATTTAGAAAACGATGGCATTAATGTGATGTTACTTGGCGGTGTTTATTGCGAAACAGCTAACGCTAAAGAAATTTCTGACCAAATTCGCGTTATAAAAACAAAGCACGGCATTTCACGATATTTTGAGACAAAATGGACAAAAGTTTCTCAGGCGAAACTTTCTTATTATATGGAGTTAATCAACTTCTTTTTAGACGATAACAGGCTATATTTTCGTGGCCTTATGGTTCCGAACAAAAGCATTTTGGATCACGAAGCAAACAATCAAAATCATGATGATTGGTATTATAAAATGTATTTCAATATGTTGAAATACGTTTTCAAGCCGCCGAACCATTATCGTGTTTATATGGACATTAAAGACACTTGTAGTGAACCAAAAATTCAAAAGCTTCACGATTATCTTGCTAATCGAATACAGGATAGAGATAAAGAATCAATTCAAAGAATTCAGCATATTAGGTCGCATGAAAGCGAAATACTCCAAATATGTGACTTATTAATTGGCGCGATTGCTTACGAGAACCGAGGTCTAAGGACCAGCGAAGCAAAGCTTGCAATTATTGCGCACCTTAAGGAGAAACTAGGCAATAATTCGTTGTCATCTACTTCAATCTTTAGAGCGATTAAATTTAATTTATTTGTTTGGCAAGGCAGGGAATCATAAATGAGTGTCCCTGACTTATTGCTTTTAAATGACTATGGAGGCGATTGGGATGCCTACATCAATGCCGTTTATGAGCATTATTTAGATGGAGTCGTTAGAAATAGAATTTATTTTGAAGGTCAGATTGTTAGTGCAAAGCACGACCCTTCTGCGGATGGCAAAGGTTACGCATTTTGGCATTGCGTTTCTGAGCGTGGAATAACTGACCATGAAGAAGATAGAACCATAGACATTGGTAGATGTGAAAGAGTTCCGTGGATTAGATACTTCATTGAAAACGCTGAAACCGACAATGAATTAAAGTGGCACTGCGAAATTAGAGGGACTAAGAACCGATATGTAATTTGGAGTGAGCTATATGCCTTTGCAGTTATATTGGAGCAACGTAATGGATATAACTTACTTTGGACTTCATATGAATGCAAAAGCGGGAGAATTAGAAAGTTCAAAAAGGATCACTTCGAATATTGGACCCAAAATAGTCAAGGGCCGCCCTAAAGCGACCCCGTTGCTCCTTCTACATCATGGTAGATGAGACATTCAATAAGTATATATATGAGAAGTTAAAGTCAAGTAAACTTTTAGTAATCCAACAGCTAAAGCAGCGCCAAAAAAATAATAAGCGAGATAAATCAAATGTTTAGGTTAAAGAGTTTTGAAAACATATTATTGGAAAATAATTAGGAAGCCGAATGAACGAAGCTGAAACCCGCGCCGAACTTATTGACCCTGCCTTGCAAGCCGCAGGATGGGGGATTGTTGAAAACAGCCGCGTTGCCCGCGAATATCCAATAACAGATGGTCGCCTTCAAGGTGGTGGTCGTCGTGCAGCTGCACTTAAGGCCGACTATGTTCTCATTTACAGGGGCAAACGCTTGGCGATTATTGAAGCCAAAAAGCGTGATGCACACGTTAGTGAAGGTTTGGGGCAAGCAAAAGACTATGCCCAAAAGCTTCAAATTAGATTTGGCTTTTCAACCAATGGCATCGGCGTTTATCATTTTGATATTGAAACTGGTGCGGAAGGTGAAGCACCCAAGTTCCCCACTCCGCAAGAATTGTGGTCTGCGACATTTGAAAAAGAAGATTTGTGGCGTGACAGATTTTCAGAAGTTGCAATTGAAGATAAAGGCGGAACTTGGAAATCACGCTATTATCAAGACATTGCGATTGACCGCGTTTTAGAGACTATCACCAAGGGGCAAAATCGAATTCTTCTTACCCTTGCAACAGGCACAGGGAAAACTTTTATTGCGTTTCAAATTGCTTGGAAACTATTTCATAGCCGTTGGAATTTAGGGCGCGAGCCAACACGCCGCCCGCGAATTTTGTTTTTAGCCGATAGAAATATTCTGGCGGATCAGGCCTATAACGCTTTCTCGCCATTTGCCGAAGATGCTAGGGTTCGTATTTCACCCGACGAAGTTAAAAAGACAGGTCGAGTTCCTAAAAACGGTTCGGTATTTTTTACAATTTTCCAAACATTTATGACGGGGCGCGATGAAAATGGAAATCCCGCACCAAAATTCTTTGACTATCCAGCCGATTTCTTTGATTTCATCATTATCGACGAATGCC
>CAZKYS010000046.1:0-17540 GCA_964557085.1 uncultured Caulobacteraceae bacterium | reverse complement strand
AGTTGCCGAAAATATAATATTTTCGAAATGGTTTTTTTAATGCAACAACCAAAACAATGCCCAAAAGCGCAATTAAATTTGTAATTGATGAGCCAAGCCCCGCCCCAAAAAGCCCAAGCTCTGGCAGGCCAAAATTACCGAAAATTAGGCCATAATTTATTATGGCATTACAAATCACACTTATAACACTGATTAAAGTTGCCCATATTGGTGCATGAAGCGCGGTTACAAAATTTCGTAAACTAAGCGCCAATAATGCGGGCATGATTTCAAATTCCAAGGCGCGCACAAATATTCCAACATCTTTTGCAAGATCTGGCTTTATACCCATAGAAATGGCGATATTTTCACTAAACCAAAGTAGTGTCATTATTGGAATTGAAAATAATATTGCAATCCACATACTCGCACGCACAGTGCGGCGAACATCACGCACCGAATGCGCCATCATGCCTTTTTGTGTGGCAATCATCGCCGATGATGCTGAAATAAGACCATAGCCAATAACCAATGGCGTGATTACAATCCCAGTTCCAATTGCAGATGCCGCCAACGCGCCTTCACTATAATGACCAAGTAAGAAAACATCGGTTGAATTTATCAACATTTGCGCAAGATTAGACAAGATAATAGGCCACGCCAAAATAAGCGTGGCCAAAATTTCATCTTGCCATTTTTTGAGATTGATTTGCATTAAGTGCGCCTATCACAATATAAGTAATAGGTAAACCAAAGCGATAATTTATTTCGGTGTATCTTTTCCCTTATCAAACATTTCAGGTGGGGCGCCAATTTGTGAAAGCCCCATAGCAACAGTGCCTTTGCCATAATTATCGATACAAAACTTTTGGCGCAACTTTATAATATCATCTTGATTATTTCTATCACCCTCTGGTTGCGCAAGCTTAGAGGTTTTATTTGCAAATTCAGATGCAAATACATATGCATCACTTATCTTTGATAGACCGCCAGTTGTTAAAACTGGTGCCGCTTTGTGCGACCATTGAATTGCCATCAATTGCCCTGCATCATTTGCAGTAATTTCACCCTCTGCGGATAACATTCCAAGGCCGATTGGAATTCGCACAGGAACTGGAATTGCTGTAGATAGTGCAGAGGCCGCGCGTCCCGTAGGTTCAAAATCTGTAATATATAATTTCATAGACAAAGCATTATCGCTTTGTGAACTTAGTATTTCATAGCTTTTCGCTAAATTCATGCATATTGTTCGGTCAATTAAATTAGCGACTAAATCAATACGCGCATCGCCAACCTTATCTAAAACTTTTTTGTCAACTATGGTTGGGGCGATATAAATACTATTATAGTTTTTCAATTTTTCTTTATCAGAAAAAAATTTGAATTTTGATGCAACGCCAGACGTTTTGTCAAACTTTGAATAATTGCTTAGATTCCCTTTGTCCTCTGGAATAGTTGAACAGGCAGATAGAAAGCCTAGCATAATGCAAAGACCTATATTTTTTAAATAATCATTTCTAAAGAAGCGCATAAAAACCACGTAAAATCAAATAAATACTATGTTATAGCAGAATTATATTCCTATACGTTTTTAAATGCATTTTTATATAAAGCGCTTTACATAAAATGCCCACGATTACAGGTGGGCATTTTAAGCGCTTAATTATTCCGCTGCCATCAATGTAACAGGGTTTTCAAGCCTTGAAAGCATTTCTTTTGGAACCACTTGCCAGAAGTTTTGCAATTCCTCTTGCCAATTTTCCAAAATTTCACGCCCTATCGGTGAATTGGTATATTCTACATGTGCCTCAATTAGGCTGCGCAAATGGCTTTCCCAATATGGGGTTTGAATATTTTGAATTATAACGCTTTCAGGATTGATATAATTTTTAGTATTCTTATTTTTCACCCATAAGAATGCCATACCGCCCGTCATACCTGCGGCAAAATTATCGCCAATATTGCCAAGGACGACAACATTGCCACCTGTCATATATTCGCAACCATTTGCGCCAAGGCCTTCAACAACCGCATTTGCACCTGAATTACGAACCGCAAAACGTTCGCCGCCGCGACCTGAAGCATAAAGATTGCCAGAGGTTGCACCATATAAACAAGTATTACCAATAATATTGTTTTTATCAGGCTTCAAACCAGATGAGCGCGATGGACGAAGGCAAATTGTTGCCCCTGAAAGCCCTTTGCCAACATAATCATTAGCATCGCCAACCACATCAAGTGTAAGACCTTTAACACCAAATGCACCAAGTGATTGCCCGCATGAGCCTTCAAGCTTAACAGTCAAGCGACCATCAGCCAAGGCATCCATACCAAATTTGCGCACAATTGCCGATGATGAACGTGTGCCAATTGCGCGTTGAACGTTACGAACACGATATGCAACTTGCATTTTTTCGCCGCGTTCAAAGAATGGGCCTGCATCACGTAAAATTTGACTATCTAATGTGTCAGGAACTTCAACACGACCACGCTGTTTTGAATAATCAATTTGCGTAAAGCCTTCAACGCGCACCAAAAGTGGGTTCAAATCTAAATCATCAACATTGGCAGGGCCACGTGAAATTTGCGCCAATAAGTCAGTGCGCCCAATAACTTGGTGCAGGCTGGTAAAGCCAAGGCTTGCAAGGATTTCGCGCACTTCTTCGGCAACAAAACTCATGAGGTTTACAACTTTTTCAGGCGACCCTGTGAATTTTTTGCGCAATTCTTCGTTTTGAACACAAACCCCAACAGGGCAAGTGTTTGAATGGCATTGGCGCACCATAATACAGCCCATTGCAACCAATGATGCCGTTCCGATTCCGTATTCTTCGGCTCCAAGCATTGCAGCAATTACAATATCACGCCCAGTGCGCAAACCGCCATCTGTTCTAAGCATTACACCTTCACGAAGATTGTTTAATGTCAAAACTTGATGCGCCTCGGCAAGGCCGATTTCCCATGGCATGCCCGCATATTTGATAGATGTTTGCGGTGATGCACCCGTTCCACCAACACCGCCAGAGATAAGGATAATATCTGCTTTTGCTTTGGCAACGCCAGCCGCAACCGTACCAACGCCAGATTGCGAAACCAGTTTAACGCAAACTTTGGCTTGTGGGTTGATTTGTTTTAAATCATAAATCAATTGCGCCAAATCTTCGATTGAATAAATATCATGATGTGGCGGCGGCGAAATCAAGGTTACGCCCGGTGTTGCGTGGCGTAATTTGGCGATAAGTTCGGTAACTTTAAAACCTGGAAGCTGACCACCCTCACCTGGTTTTGCCCCTTGGGCAACTTTAATTTCGATTTCGCGGCATTGGTTTAGATATTCGGCAGTAACACCAAAACGCCCCGAGGCCACCTGTTTAATCGCTGAATTTGGATTATCGCCATTTGGAAGTGGTTGATAACGTGCACGGTCTTCGCCGCCTTCACCTGAAACCGATTTTGCGCCAATTCGGTTCATTGCAATGTTTAATGTGCCGTGCGCCTCAGGGCTTAATGCACCCAATGACATACCAGGTGTAATAAAGCGTTTGCGAATTTCGTTAATGCTTTCAACTTCTTCTAAAGCAATTTCTTTTTGCTTTGGTTTGAAATCCAATAAATCACGAATTTGCACCGCATCACGGCCAGATAGGCTTTCAACATATTTTTTATACATCGGATAAGAACCATCATTAACAGATGATTGCAAAAGGTGAATTTGTTTGGCTTCAAGCGCATGCATTTCACCAGAAGCGCGTGATTTATAAAGCCCGCCAATTGGAAGAACGCTTTGCGGATTATCCCATGCTTTGTCATGTAATTCATAACATTTGATGGCAATACCGATTAAGCCAATCCCTGAAACGCGCGATGCCATGCCAGGGAAGAATTCAGAAACCAGTGCGCGTGACAAACCAAGCGCTTCAAAATTATAACCACCGCGATATGATGCAATAACCGAAATCCCCATTTTTGAAAGGATTTTCATCAAACCTGCTTCGATGGCTTTTTTGTAATTCACGCAAGCCTGACCCAAGGTCAAATCACCCAAAAGGCCACGTGCATGACGATCGGCAATGGTTTCTTGTGCCAAATATGGATTGATACAAGTTGCGCCAACCGCAACCAAAACCGCAAAATATTGCGTATCCAAACATTCAGCAGAGCGCGTGATAATAGAGCAATAAGAACGCAAACCTTTTTCAACCAAATGCGCATGAACGCCGCCAGTTGCCAAAATCATTGGGGTTGCCATTCTATCTTGGCTTTGTTTTTCATCGGTTAGGATAATTTGCGATTTGCCAGAGCGAACGGCATCTTCGGCTTCTGCGCGAATTCTGTCTATGGCTTCGCGCATTGCTTTACCTGCGCCTTTTACCGATTTTGGCTTTTCGAATGAGCAATCAATTATTGCCACACTATCGCCCATAATCGGCAACATGCGTTCATACATACCAGTGGTAAGGAATGGGCTTTCGACCACAAACACTTCGGTTTGGGTTTCATCTTGTGCCAAAATATTACCAAGGTTTTTAAAGCGTGTTTTTAATGACATCACTTTTTCTTCGCGCAATGGATCGATTGGCGGGTTGGTAACTTGGCTGAAATTTTGTTTGAAATAATGTGATAATGGGCGATAGCGTTTTGAAAGAACCGCCAATGGGCTATCATCACCCATCGAGCCAAGGGCTTCTTTGCCTTCTTCTGCCATTGGGGCAAGAATCATTTCCAATTCTTCAAAGCTAAAACCCGCGCCAATTTGGCGGCGTAGCATTTCACCTTTTTCATATAATTTTGGTTCAGGGCCAGGGCCACAACGTTCTTCAAGTTCAAGAACGTTTTCAAGCCATTTTTCATAAGGATGGGCTTCGGCAAGTTTATCGACAATTTCTTCATGACGATAAAATTTCTTTTTATGGCTGTCGAATGCCATCATTTGACCAGGGCCCAATGCGCCATGTTCGATAACTTTTTTGTTTTCAAGCGGAACCATACCGGTTTCAGAGCCAACCGCCCAAATACCATCATCAGTAATTGAATAGCGCGCAGGACGAAGACCATTTCGGTCAAGACCTGCAACCGCCCAACGACCATCAAACATTGCAAGTGCCGCAGGGCCATCCCAAGGTTCCATAACTGCATTGCAATAAGCATAAAGTGCGCGGTGCGATGGTTTCATTACTGTTTCATGCTTTGCCCAAGCCTCTGGCACTAATAATGCCTTTGCCATTGGTGCAGAGCGACCAGCACGAACCAAAATCTCACACGCTGCATCAAGTGCCGCAGAATCTGATGAACCCGGTTGAATAACTGGCTTAATATCGGCCTGATATTCACCAAATACATGGCTTGCCATGCGGATTTGGTGTGATTTCATCCAATTAATATTACCTTTAATTGTGTTGATTTCACCATTATGTGCCAACATTCTAAACGGCTGCGCAAGGCGCCATTGTGGGAATGTATTGGTTGAATATCTTTGGTGGAAAATTGCAACCGATGAAACAAATCTTTCATCCTGTAAATCAGGATAGAAAGTATCAATATGCTCCGCCAAGAACATACCTTTATAAATCAATGAACGGCTTGAGAATGAGCAAATATAAAAATCCAAAAGATTTGATGCCAAGGCCTGTTTTTCAATGCGGCGACGGCACAAATAAAGCGCGCGTTCCAATTCTTTTGGTTCACGCTCTTCTGGGTCATAGAAAAGGATTTGTTCAATTTCAGGGCGTGTATCATTGGCTTTTGTGCCGATAACAGAAATATCAACGGGAACTTGGCGCCAACCATACATAAAGAAGCCCGAACGTAAAACCTCACGCTCCACGATAGTTCTTGCAAGTTCTTGTGCACCAAAATCAGTACGCGGTAAGAAGATTTGACCAACACAAATTGGTTCATCGCCCGGTTTATTACCTGTTAATTTAACCTGTTCACGGAAAAATTCTTGTGGAACATCAATGCGAATACCCGCGCCATCGCCAGTTTTGCCATCGGCATCAACCGCGCCCCTATGCCAAACATTTTTAAGAGCTTTTAGTGCCATTGTTACGATTTCACGGCGCGGCGCACTATCAAGGGCAACAATAAGGCCAACCCCGCATGAATCTTTTTCATCTTCTGGATTATAGCTATAGGCCTCGATTAATTTCTCACGGTTTGCAAGATAATTTTGAGTTTCAACAGAGATTTTATCAAATTCTTTTTTCATAATATTTTGCCTTAAGCTTTAGCTTTAAGATATTTGTGGATCGCGGCGGCGGCTTCTTTGCCATCTTTAAGCGCCCAAACAACAAGTGATGCACCGCGAACAATATCGCCCGCTGCAAATACGCCATCGATTGATGTCATGGCAGTGGTTGCATTGGCTTTTATTGTTCCCCATTTAGTGACTTTTAATTCGGGTTCATTGAAGTAAATTGGCAATTCTTCGGGTTCAAAGCCAAGTGCGCCAATTACCATATCGGCGGCAATAAATTCTTCTGAATTTTTAATTTCTTCAATGCCTTTGCGACCCGAACCATCGGCCTCAGTTAAACGCATTTTTGCAACTTGAAGACCTGTTATTTTGCCTTTTTCAAAAACCAGATTTTTTGGCGCTGAAAGCCAGTTGAAAACTACGCCTTCTTCCTCGGCATTTTTTACTTCGCGCGCTGAACCTGGCATGTTCGCGCGGTCACGGCGATAAAGACAGGTAACTGATTTTGCGCCTTGGCGAATTGCGGTTCTTACGCAATCCATTGCAGTATCACCACCGCCAACAACCACAACATTTTTGTCTTTTGCGTCTAATTCGCCGCTTTCAAATTCTTTAACTTTATCACCAAGGCTAGTTTTGTTTGAAGCAATCAAATATTTTAGCGCAGGAATTGCCGCATCATCACCCGCAAGGCCAAGATTGCGCGCTTTATAAACACCCGTTGCGATTAAAACTGCATCATGCTTTTTCTTAATATCGGCAAATTTTGTATCTTTACCAATATCAACCCCAAGTTTGAAAGTTACGCCCGCTTTTTCCAATTGGGTTTGGCGGCGTAAAACCACATCTTTTTCAAGTTTGAACCCTGGAATGCCATAGATCAACAAACCACCCGCGCGGTCATGGCGATCATAAATTGTGATTTTATAACCCAAACCCAAAAGCAGTTGCGCAGCCGCAATACCCGCAGGGCCCGCACCAATAATTGCCACAGATTGATTTTTTTGCTTTCCAGCAGCCAAATCAGAAACCCAGCCATTTTTAAATGCGGTTTCAGTTAAGAAGCGTTCCACTGCACCAATTGTTACGCTGCCGTGGGTTGATTGTTCGATTACGCAATTACCTTCGCACAATCTATCTTGCGGGCAAATGCGACCGCAAATTTCAGGCAATGGATTAGTTGCCGATGAAAGCGCATAGGCTTCTTCAAGGCGGCCCGTTGCCGTTAATTTCAACCAATCAGGAATATTATTTTGAAGTGGGCAGCCAGATTGGCAAAAAGGAACGCCGCATTGTGAACAACGTGAAGCCTGCTCTTCGGCCTTTGCCAAAATGAATTCGCCATAAATTTCCAAGAAATCTTTATTACGTTCATCTGCATCACGTTTTTGTGGCATTTGTTGTTCAAGATTTACAAATTTCAACATTGGCTCGGCCATGATAATACTCTTCTTCTGGGTCTTTTGCCGCTTTTTATCGGTCAAAATCTTTTATGCAAGCGATAATTGCAACATAGGGTATGTTTGCGCCCTATTTCTTTGTGTTTTTGTCAAATATTGATTTTACTGCACAACAAATATGCACTTAGCCGAAAATATTAGGGCGCATTTTTGCCACATTATAGACAATTGGAAATGCGTGCAAATTATGCAATCAAACCTTATGCAACAATTTTCTGATTATATTTACGCAATCATTCTTGGCATTGTTGAGGGTTTGACCGAATTTCTTCCTGTTTCCTCAACGGGCCATTTGATATTGGCGGAAGAATTATTGAACTATAAAGCCCCTGCTGCTTTTGACACCATGATACAATTGGGTGCGATTTTGGCGGTTTGCGTAATTTATTTTCAAAAATTATGGCGCGTAGTTTTGGATTTGCCGTCAAAAAAATCGGCGCAAATGTTTGTTTTATCAATTTTGGTGGCTTTTTTCCCCGCAATGATAATTGGCGCACTGGCGCATGATTTCATAAAGGAGGTTTTATTCTCACCAATAGTGGTGGCGATTACCGCAATCATTGGCGGCGTCATTATAATTGTTGCTGAAAAATATACGCATAATGTTAAATTCAAAGAAGTCGAAGATATTGATTTAATCACCGCGCTTAAAATTGGCCTTGTTCAATGTTTGGCGATGATCCCTGGAACCTCGCGTTCGGGTGCAACAATTATTGGCGCGCTTTTTATGGGCGTTGAACGTAAGGCAGCGGCGGAATTTTCATTCTTCCTTGCTATCCCAACCATGCTTGGGGTTTTTGTTTATGAAGCATATAAAGGGCGCCACGAATTAATGGCGCAAGGCGGCAATGAAATAATAACAATTGCCATTGGCTTTGTGGTTTCATTCATTGCCGCAATTTTGGTTATCAAGCCATTTTTAAATTACGTAACCCAAAAAGGCTTTACACCATTTGCATGGTATCGCATCGCCCTTGGCGTCGCGATGCTTGGGTATTTTATGCTTTTAAAATAAATTATTGCGCACAAGGTTTTATATTTGCACAAGTCTTATTTTTTATATTTGTAATAATCATATTGGTTTCGGAGCCTAAATTTTCCCAATCTTTCACACTGCAAATATATTGTGCATGTTTTGAAAGCTCGGCCTCAAAAACTGGGCGCATATCATCATCAGCCATTATGCCTTGTTCTGCAGTATATATTAGATACTCAACATAATTTTCATATGCAGCATCTTGTGGGGCATCAATTATTTCACAATAATTTGGCTTTGCAAATTGTGGTTGATTAATTGAAAGCGCCAAATATTCACGATAAATATCACGCGCTGATTGCTCTATTTGCATTTTCTTTGCCGCATCGACCTGCACTTTAACACCAACCAACGCACCAAGAGCAATAATAACAGTGATGATTGATGTTAAAGATTGTATGGCTTGTCCATGCTCTTGCAGCCAATCGAAAAATGATTTCTTTTTCATTTTTACACCTTTGGCTGCTGTTGAGTTGCGCAATGAATTCCACCGCCAGCCTCACCGATTGCATCAATTTCCAGCGCAATTATTTTTCGGTTCGGATATAATGATTGCAATATATTTTGTGCCGCTTTGTCGGCTTTTTCATCGCCAAATTGTGCACAAATTACGCCGCCATTACAAACATAATAATTCACATATGAAGAAACAAAATCATCTTTTTGAGATCTTATATCAATTGGGCTTTCAATAGTGGTGATTTTTAACTTATTGCCATCGGCATCTGTTGAATTTTTCAAAACATCCAATGTTTGCATTGCGGCGCGATACCACGGGTCATTTTTATCACCATCATCAGGATTTTGAAATAATACATGGCCTTTGCCAACAAACCTTGCCAAGGAATCGATGTGATAATCCGTAATATCTTCGCCCTTTATACCATCGGCCCAAATGATTTTTTTAGCACCCAAGGCATTGGTTAGTTTATCACCAATAGTTTCAAGCGATTCTTTATTGCGCCCATCTTCTTGCCATGAACTTATATGCGCCAAAAGTGTTCCATCGCCATCGGATTCAACCGCACCCTGTTCGCCATAAAGCCCACTATCAATTAGTTTCAAATTAAGTCTTTGCGCGATTAAAGCGGCAATCATTCCATCCTTATCAAATTTTTGTTTCTGCCCCCAACCATTGAATTTAATATGGGAAATTGCAAGTTGGCCTTTATCATTTTTTATAAAAGTTGGCCCTGAATCGCGACACCATAAATCATCGCAATCAATATCCCAAAATTCAACATTATTACTAAATTGGGACGCAAATTTTTTCTTATTTTCATCACTTGCCAAAATCACTACGGGTTCAAATTCACTTATTGCATTTGCAATTGAAATAATATTTTTTTGAACACGCGCTAAATCCTTTACGCCATAAACATCAATACTTGTTGGTAGCTGCATAAAGGTTCGAAGGTGCAACTCATCTTCGGCTGGCATATAAAAATCGGCAAAATCATTGAGTTCATTATCATTTTTATTATTAATATCAGACATTGAATTAGTTTCAGCACTTTCACAGCCGCCCAACCCCAATATTGATGGTATACCAAATCCAATCGCGCCTAATTTTACAATATTACTTATCAAACCTCTTCTTGAAACAAAGCCCATTTCGCAATCCCCAGCAATTATTTAATTACTGTATCGCAATATTAATTATATGCCACAGGATTAGTAATATATCCCGTTGGTAATATGAAAAATTAGTTTTTTGCTGCGCGCGCCGAAGATTGTAAAATCGCATTTAGCAATAATTCATCAAGTCCATCAGTATGTGCACGATATGTAATATCGGCATTAAAGCCAATTGCAAAACCGCGCCCTTTTTTAGCAACCATTGCAAAAGGTTTATAGGCAAGGCGCGCTTTATTCTCTTCCCAAATAAGGCCGCCGCCGACAATTTCTTCTTTTGGCGCAAAATATAATGGGTTTTCGCCTTGGTCACGCGTAAGGGGTGAATAAATCGCATTGCCTTGATACATTACATATATATCATTCGGCAGGCCTTGGGTAAGCCAATGATCTTCGCCTTTTTTGACCTTTAATATCACGCCATGAATTTCAACAGGTGATGTGTCTTCGGGTTTGATTGCGTCAAGATATGATTTTTCATCATTTATCTCTTGGCCTTTGTCATCTTTTTTCGGGTTTTTAATAGTTTCTATTTTAGTATTTATTAGACCCGCACGTTCAGATGCCATAAAGCGCGTTGCACCGCCTAAACCAATTACAACACCACCATTTGCAACATATTGTTTTAAATTATTTATGCCGCCTTCACCCAAATAAGATGAATAATCACCATTTGTATCAGGCAAAATAATCACATCAAAGCGGTCAATATTTGGTGATTTAAGCCTTGAAACCCTAAGCGGGGTAACATTAAGGCCGATTTTTTGTTCAAGTGCAAAGCGTGTATTACCCGCTGAATATGGGCTGGTTGGGAAATCCCATGCAATGGCAATTTTTGGAAGTTTTAATCTTACCGATTTTATAGATCCAAAACTTGGCCCTTTTGTTACCCATGAATCATCAAGGCCAATTACTTTTGCGCCAGATTTTTGGGCTATTTCGGCAATTTTACTTGAATAGTTTTCATCATTCTCGTTTTTTAAAACAACAACTGAACCTGAACTATAATCCTTGCCATCAATTGTGAAACCTTCGGAGATTGCGCGCATTTTAAGCCCGCTATTAAGACCCTGCGCAACAAAGCGGTTGAAAGCATTATTTGCGGCCTCAATTACATAACCAACCTGCGGGTTATTCTTATCAACAGAACCTTGTTTTATAAAATCTTTTGATGCCGCACTTTGCGAAACATTGGGAATAGTGCCACAGTTTTTAACATCCAAATTATACAAAAGCGGCAATGACCATGCGGTCACGTCATAAATCTCATCATCTTGACCGCGTTCGCGCAATTTATATTGTTTCTTGGCAAAATTTGTTTCAAGTGGAACATCGCGTTCAAGAAGATTATAGGCCAAACGCCCCGCAGGTTGCCCACGTGCAATTATATAAGATCCCGCCGCAAAATTAGTGCCGCAGGCATTGAATGATGCATTAGCTTGCCCAACCTCTATTCCTTGGCGTGCCAAAAGCGCCGCCAATTTATCCGCACCCGCCATATTGGTTTGTGTTGGAATTATATAGGCTTTGGTATTTGCCTTATCGGCCTCAGTGATTGCACTTTTTCTGAACTCAAAAAAAGAATTTAAAATACGCGCACGATTTTGTGATGCGGTTTCAATTGTGGCAAGCGATGCAATGAAATGGTTTTTTACCGTGTCTTTGAAAGTTAGAGTGTTCCCATCCTTACCAATTGCCGCCAAGCCACGCGCCGACGCCTGTTCATAAGTCATGGCAATTGCACCCTGTGACGTAGGCCATGAATCGCCATAGCCAGGGTAGAAGCCATCATAAACTTCGCGTGTAAAATAATTTATGCCAAATTTATCAAACCATTTTGCATTTCCCGCGCCAAAAATTGCACGTAAATCTTTTTGCTCTTGAGTGTGGGTTTGGTTAATTGGGTCAGCTTCTGGTGGGAAAAAGAAATTTCCATCGCGCCCCATTTCATGCGCATCAACCACAACTTGGGGGTAATATTCCAAAAATGCCTTGGTTTGCCCTTGGGTTTCAGGTTGCGTAAGGGCGAACCAATCGCGGTTTAAATCAAAATTATAATGATTCATACGACCGCCCGGCCATGGTTGGTCACGTTCAGCTGCAAATTCGTCAGTATTAGGATTTGCCCCTGTTGCCTGTAAATTTGATGCCAGAAACCTTTCGCGCCCATCGGGGTTTTGACTTGGAACAATTGCAACAAGCGTATTTTTTCTTATTTCATCATATTTAGGGTCATTTTTGGTTGCAAGAATATGATAGGCAAGGCGCAAAGATGCATCCGCACCCGATATTTCATCACCATGAACCGAATTTGTGTACCAGACAATTACTGGCTGATTGGCAATTATTGAATTTTTTTGCGCCGCAGATGTTTTGCGTGGATCAGAAAGTGCGATTGAATTGGCCCGGATTTCATCAAGCCTACTTATGTTTTCGCGACTTCCCACAAAAGCATAAATAAGGCGGCGCCCTTCCCATGTTTTTCCATAATCTTTTATTACAACCCTATCAGGGGCGAATTTTTGTAAGGCTTCAAAATATTTTATTATATCACTTGGGGTGGTAATTTTTTCGCCATTATCATAACCCAAAACCTGTTTTATAGTTGGGACATTTTCGTCATATTGGGCGTCGGGCCAAAAATTTGTGCCTTTATTGATAGTTTCAACTGAATTTTGCGCAAAAGCAATAACAGGCGATAAACATAGACCAAAACCAAAAGCCATATTGGCAACAATATTTTTAACAATCGATTTAGACAAATCTATCCCCTTTTTTATCAAGATTATATCCGCCTTAATCTTAAGGCAAGATATAGATAACACTTAAATTTCAACGTTTTAGATTTTATAAAACTATACCGCGATTAGGGTATGATAAATTTTCCCAAATCAATAATATTCCCATATTATTTGGGGATTAAATTGCGAAACAAATTTAAAAAATATATTTATTATTTTGCGATTATTGGCGCATGCATTACGCCAAATCTATCTTATGCCGATGGCGAAACCACGCCATTTTTAGGGCCACAAGTTTGGAATAGTGTCCCTGCGGGTACATATTGGCTTCAGGCCGAGGGCACAAACTTATGCATCACACGAACATCAGGCACTTGGATTGGGCAAAATACTTATTTTTCCGTGCAAACTTGTAGTAATTTATATGGCGCATCACTTGGGATAATTCCTGTATCATTTAAAGATAATAAGATTGCGTTTAGGATTACCAATTCTAACCAATGCGCTAGTGTGGCGCGTGGCGTAGTATTTGGTCCACCTTCTATTGATTCATTAAATTGTGGAAATACAAATGCCGATGAACAAGCTTTAGGCGCGGCAAATGATCAAAAATTCACCTTCACAAGAAATTCAAACGGCACAGTAAAAATAATAACCAAAGAAAATAAATGCATTGGCGTTCAGGGGCAAAACCCACAAATCGGAAACCATCTTATCCAAGAAGATTGCGCTTCAATTTCATCACAAAACTTCAAAATGATTGAAATTTCGGACGCGCTCAACATCAATGATAATCAAGCATTACAAAGGTTTGGATGGTTCAGAACACAAACTGGCGCCTTGGCTAACGCACCCAATACTTTTTTTCGCTCAATGCGCGCAATGAATTACCCGTCGGGTGATTATCGGTGGTTTGCAACCGATAATGATAGCGGTGCAAAATGCGCAATTGAATGCACACGCGATAATTCATGCAAAGCCTATACTTGGGTCAATCCTGCGGCACGAAATGGTGTGCCTATGTGTTATTTGAAAAACGCAATTAACACGCCAACACCAGATGCAATGACCATGTCAGGTTTTGTTAGATATTAAGGCGGGGTGCAAAATGCGTATTTTTAAAACTCAAAAAGTCGCCACAAGCCTTTGCTTAATAGTTTCACTTTTTTCATCAAATTTATCAGCACAAGCAATATTAAAAGCGCCAAGCGCAAATTCAAGTGTCACGTCAAACGCCGATAAATTATTAAAAAGTGAAAAACCAAAAGCAGGTATTTATAAAATCAGAAGCCTGCAAACTGGAATGTGTGTGGGGCCGTGGATTAAATCTGGCTTTGGCGATTCTATTGCTGGCAATGAAAACTTTGTCATGCAATTGGCAAATTGTTCAGAGCCGAATAATTCAAGCTATTACTTTAACAATTATGTTGCGCTTATACCCCATCCTTTTGGCGGATATACAATTAGAAGCGCAAGGCCAAATGATTATCGCGATAATGATGGGCGATATTCAAGATGCGCAACAATTGCGCGCGGTGTTATATTCGGCCCTGCATCTATAGATTTGCTACCATGTGAATCTGATAATGATGCAACAAGTTTTAGCCAAATTGGCAAGCCCGACCAACGCTTTAATTTGGAAAAGCTTGGCAATAATGTCTATATTATTATTACAAATAACGGCGAATGTTGGGATGTTCGTGACCAATCAATAAGACCTGGCACAGAAATTATTCGCTATATTTGTAATAGCCAAGCCAATCAAAAATTTGAATTTACCTATATTGGGCCTTTAATGGCGGGCGAAGCATTAAACGGTGTTAATTCTAAAAAACGCTAATAATTTGGGGATTTTATGAAGGATAATTTTAAAAATATATTGGCAATTTTTGGCATTGGAATGGCTTTATCTTTCCCAACTTTGGGCTTTGCCAAAGATGGGGATAGATTGAATGAAGCCCAAAGAATTGATTTTGTAGGTCAGCAAGCACCAATGCCTGGCGAATATTTAATAATAAATGTCGCCACAAAAATGTGCCTTGGAAAAAATATTGTTAAAGAAACCGGCAAAGAAATTCTTATAACCCTTAAATGTGATGAAGCCTCCGTTAAAAATGGCAATTATAAAGAATTTTTATCAATCATTGCCAATCATGGCCTTGGAATAAGCATAAGAAATGCTAAAGCATCTGACAAGGATGTTGCACAAGGAAAATATGGGCAATGTGTAAATTATGACCCAAAGGATGCTGAACATAAGCCGCTTTTTTGGGGTGATTGCAACAATCAAAAAACCGACGCCAAATATAAAACAAGCGGAACCTTAAGCCAAAGTTTTGACTTTGTTTATCTTAGCAATAGGCAATGGGAAATTCACCCAACTGATGATTTATGCCTTGACCTAATGCATCCAGATGGTGGCAATAGCGAAGTAGTTCCCAAATATTGTGATTATAGTAATAATCAACATTGGGCAGTAATTTATCGCGGTGAATTAAAAAATGGCCCAACACGTGATGCGGTTATAAATGATGGCTATGCAATTGATGCTAATAATCGCCTTGTAAGGGCGCGCCCTGTAAGCGGGGTTAAACTACCTGCGGCACAATTTATTTCAATTAATACGCCAAATGATGGCGGCGCTAAATGCCGCGCAGAATGCGTTAAGGATAATAAGTGCTTTAGTTATTCATGGACACAAAAAGCCCAAAACAATGTCAATAAGTGCGATTTGCATACATCATTATCAAATCCAGTTCAGCAAAGCGGCCTTATCACCGCGCGGATTTTTAGGGCGCTTGAAGCATGTAAAATCGATGATTGGAAATCATGTTTGATTAAATTATAATTCGAGGAAATTTTTATGAAAGTTTTTAAAAATATCGCTTTTGCAATTTTTGCACTTTCGCTTTGCACGCAAAATTCCATTGCGCAGAATAATAGCAAATTCCAAAAATCGCAGAAACAACCAATTATTACGACTATTCCTGTCGCACAAAATACGCAATCTGCCTTTTCTCAAATCGAGATTAAACAAATATTTGGCGAAAACTCGCCAAGACCTGGGATTTATAAAATCCGTTCTTTATTATCAGGTCTGTGTGTTGCACCTGATATAAAACATGGATTAGGCGATGTTCTGAGTGGCTATAACAGTGTCTATGTTTTACAAACTATGGACTGCGTAATTAACAAAAAATACAATAGCGCCTTTAAACATTATGTAGCAATAATTCCAAACCCATTAGGTGGATACACTATAAGACGCGCAGTTGATTATAGTCCAAAAGATACTGACGGAAGTTTCCCTTTATGTGCAACAGTTGCAAGAAATGTTGTTTTTGGACCATCAACTATTGATTTTATCAACTGCCAAGCACCATCAAATGCAACACAAATAAATCAAATGGGTTCAGATGACCAAAGATATACATTCGAAGCCGTTTCACCAAATGTCTATATTGTGCATACAAATAATGGTGAGTGTTGGGATGTTAGAGATGCCGCACAAGTTGAAGAAGCCGAAATAATTCGCTGGGGATGTAACGGGCGGCCGAATCAAAAATTTGAATTTACATATTTAAAACCTTTGCCTGATGGCGAGGTTAAAAACGGAATTATTTCCCAAGGCTATAAAAATGGTGTCGATGGTTTATGGCGCGTAATATCAACACCAAATATATCATTCACAGGCACGCCATATTCATCAGCAGAAACCATAAAAGATAATGGATTAGCATGTTCCAATTTATGTTTGAACGAAAAAAAATGCGTAAATTGGGTCTATAATGCCTCTGACCCCGCGATTAATCCGATTTGCTCTTTGCGCGACAATTTCTCAAGCCCTATTCGCACACAAGGCACAATTGGTGGTTCGATAAGGCATTAAAATGAAAAATTCAATCAAACTAATATCTATCATCGCCTTATCATTATTTGCAAACGATGCCTTCGCACAATCTGGTATAAATAATGCCACAAATTTAAAACCGATAATCAAGGGCAAAACCGTATTAAAAGGCAAAATAAGCACCAATCCTGCACAATTAGAAATAATTGCGGGGCAATATGAAATTCACCCTTTAAACACTTCAAATTGTGTTGGTGGTATAACCAAAGGCCTTACTGATGCAATAACTGGTAATTTTGGTTTTGGCCTTGGTCTTGTTAAATGCGGCGATTATACTTTCAGCAAAATTGCAATAATTCCAAGACCTGACAAAAGATATACAATAAGGTCACATTACTCGTCAGGTCTTGGTTTAAACTTTGAAATCTATAATCAATGCGCAAATATCGCGCGAAATGTTCTTGTTGGCCCCAAGGCAATTGATTTTTCATCATGTATGCCGCCGCAAAATTCTATAAAAAAATCTGATATTGGGCTTCAAGATCAACAATTCACATTTACAAAAATTGACGAAAATATTTATCAGATAAAGACTTTTGATAATGAATGTTTCGACGTTCGTGGACAAAATATGAGCCTTGGC
>CAZKYS010000045.1:0-17962 GCA_964557085.1 uncultured Caulobacteraceae bacterium | reverse complement strand
AATATGGGTAATTTGGTTTTATTCTGCGGATAATAACGATTACAAAAAGGCTAAAAAGCGAAACTGCGGTTGCCCATGGATTTGTGGTAGCAAGTGCGTTTTTAATCGCAACCAATTTTTCCCATGTATCAATTGGTTTGCCAACAATTGTTAGGCCAAAAAACGCCGATATTTGGCTTATAAAAATCGTTACCGCAATACCTGCTGTAAAGCCAATAATTACGGTTTGCGGAACATATTTTAATAAAACCCCAAGCCGCAAAATCGCCGCCAACATTAATAAAGCGCCCGCGATAAAGGTGGCAATTATCAATCCATCCATACCAAATTGGGCAATGATATTGGCAACAACAATGGAAAATGCCGCAGTTGGCCCACCAATTTGAAAGCGAGATCCACCAAGAATTGAAATCCAAAATCCTGCAACAAAGGCAGTTTTTAAACCAACATCAGGTGATGCATTTGACGCAATCGCAATTGCCATAGACAAGGGAAGGGCAACAATCGCAACCGTAAGCCCCGCCATGAAGTCGGCGCGAAACTGATCAAATGTAATGCCGCGTTTTAAATAAGTGAAAAATTTAGGCAGAAGATCGCTTCTGTCTATGAAGGCGTGATGCTCATGTGATTTTTGGGACATGGTTTATTATCAATCATTTAGTTTAAAATTCCTTAAAAAACTTTGGATATACAATTATCTAAATTAAAGTTTCAAAATTTTAATTTGCATTTATTTTGCAATTATTTATTACCGCTTTCAAAAAGGTAATAATAAATGAAATTGAAAAACTATTGTGTGTCTGTCGTTTTGCTTGGGGCATTGTTTAACAATCCTGTTATGGCGCAAAATGCGAATGAATTTGCATTCAATGAAGCAACACCACCAATCATTGAAGTCGTTGTAAAATCGCAAACTTTAAGGCTTGCGATTGATTCAAGTATTTCAGAGGTGGTTGTTATAAACCCTGATGCGGCGCGACGTATTGGTTATAATGAAAAAACCCTTTTTCCCCTAAAAGGTGGATTTGATGGTCAAAAACTTAAAGCTGTAGTTAAGCTTGATACAGTATCATTCAAAGGGATAAAAATTGATACTGCTGTCGTTTTCTTTCCAAAATCCAACGGCCTTAGACCGATTGAAAGCAAATATGGACTTGATGGAACAATCGGCGTTGCGCTTTTATCCAAACTTGGAAAAATTAGTTTTGTTAATCCCACAGGTCAAAATTCAAATACTATGAATGTGAAATTTAAAGGCAAAACAGCCAGTAATTTCAAACAAATTGTTAAAAACACTAAATTTACCATTGCATTAAATACCGCCGATAATTCGCGCGTAAGTGATTATGCCGCTGATTATCTTATAGGTAAGAATTTATTGTCCGAAGAAGGTGAAGTGCGTGGTAAAAAAGAATATTTCTTAGGGCTACAAAAACAAAATCGCCAAATTAAAAATTTGGGCCTATCGTTCTTGGGGCTGACACCTGAATATTTTAATGTGGCATTACAAGATAAGGATTATAACGAACTAACTAATTTTGAAAAAGAGCAAGCAGAATCTGAAGCTAAAGGTGTTGGCCTTGTTAAAGTTGCAGAACTTAAAAACAAGAATAAGCCAATACCAATCGAAATCGGCCTTGAAACTATTGGCAAATGTGCAAGAGTGACATTTGATTTCAAGGCCTCAAACTTAAGTATTTCCTGCTAATCAAAAAGTTTTGAAACGCTTTCTTCATTGGCAATTCTTCGTATCGCCTCGCCAATAAGTGGGGCGATATTTACGTAGCGCACTTTTTGCGCGTTTTCGCCTGCATGGTGGGCAATTGAATCTGTAACCACAACTTCTTTAAAGGCAGATGCCGCAATTCTTTCAAATGCCGCGCCCGATAAAACACCATGTGCAACATAGGCAGAAACTGATTTGGCGCCTTTTTCCATTATAGCTTTGGCAGCATTACAAAGTGTGCCCGCACTATCAACGATATCGTCAAAAAGAACGCAATCTTTGCCGCTTACTTCGCCGATAATATTCATAACTTCGGATTCGCCAGGTTTTTCACGGCGTTTATCAACAATTGCCAATAATGCACCAAGGCGATTTGCAAGTGAACGTGCACGAACCACACCGCCAACGTCTGGTGATACAATCATAAGATTTTCAAGATTATAATTGGTGCGAATATCATCTTCCATAACAGGTGTTACGAAAAGATTATCGGTTGGGATATCAAAAAAGCCCTGAATTTGCCCGGCGTGCAATTCCATTGTTAAAACGCGATTTGCACCCGCCGCTGTAATCATATTGGCAACTAGTTTTGCCGAAATTGGTGTACGCCCACCAGTTTTTCTGTCCTGCCTTGCATAACCAAAATATGGCAAAACCGCCGTAATGCGGCGTGCCGATGCACGTTTTAATGCATCAATACAAATCAATAATTCCATCAAATGGTCATTGGCAGGGTATGAAGTTGATTGAATAACAAAAACATCTTCGCCGCGTACATTTTCATCGATTGTAACGAAAATCTCATTATCTGCGAAACGCTTAACCGTTGTTTTGCATAAAGGTAAATCAAGATAGGTGGCAATTTTGCCCGCCAAATCAGGGTTAGAATTTCCAGAAATAAGTTTCATCGCGCGCCCCTCGCATTTGATGAAGCCTCCTTTAATTCTTGTTACTCAAAAGGGCAAGTTAGATATTTCAACTTTGGGTGATAAAAGCATATTTAAATGCTAAACAATCATAATCACACTTATATTGCGCCCATAATCAGGTTCATTTGCTTTATTGCGGCGACGATTTGAAAAGAAATCAGTTTCAAGGGCGCAGGTGTCATGTTTTAAAACGTCAATATCAATAATTCCCGCTTTTTTAAGGCGTGATGCGCAATATGCTTTTAGGGAAAATTGATATTTATTGGGCTCAATTCCATCTTTAAAAAATCTTTTATTATCTTTTGATTGGTCAATAAACCTATCATAATATTCTTGGGAAATTTCGTAGGATTCTTGGCCAATGCATGGCCCGATTGCGGCCTTGATATTTTCTAAAGCCGCGCCTTTTTCAACCATTAAATCAATTGTATTTTCAATAATTCCGTTAAACGCGCCTTGCCATCCTGCATGGGCTGCGCCAATAATTGAATTTTTTTCATCCGCAAATAAAATTGGTGTGCAATCTGCGGTCAATATTGCAATTGCAATTCCTTTTTTATCGGTAACGAATGCATCAACCCGTGGGCCATCTTTACGAAAAGGTTCATCAATATATTGGGCAATATTAGAATGAATTTGATAAGGATTTAGTAAATTCCCCAATTCAATTCCAAAAAAATCACAGACTTTTTGGCGGTTTTGCTTTACATTTTTTGGATTATCATTGGAACTAAAGCCGCAATTTAGTGACGAATAGATGCCAGAAGATGTTCCACCTTTGCGCCCAAAGAAACCATGCTTGATGCCATTTAAACCATCAAGATTTTGCGCATTAACAATTAAAAGGTCACTCATATATTTGGTTCTTTAGAAATAATTATTGCCTTAAATAATTCACCCATTGCCTCTTGGTCAATAAGTCTATTTAGCGAGGTTGAAATTTCTTGGGCTTTTGATGGGTTTTGGTGCATTAAATTTTGCGCCCGCGCTTCAATTCCAAGGGCGATTAATAATTCGCGCTGTGTATCAAGGCCATTAATTACAAAATTATTGGCAATTGCATATTGTTCAACTTGGGCAAAATTTACGTGGGCGGTTAAATCGCTTTGTCCCAAATTCTCCAAAGGGTTTGATTTTTGGTGTTTGTATAAAGCCTGAAAACTATCACCATTTTCATCGCCAAAATGCCCATAATCTATAAAAAGTGCATGCCCATTTGTAGTATCAAAAATTTCACCAAGATTTGAAAAGAAACCTTCTAAACCAATTGCATTTTCGACAATTGTTCCAATTTTATCATCGGGTTTGGCATTTAAAGGCAATGATACAAGTTTGGGTCCAAAACCATATTCAAGACCATTATCACCAATTCCAATCAACCTTTCATGCCAACCTGTTTCAAGCTTTATGAATTGGCGAATTGGAAAACAATCAAGGAATTCATTTGCAATTAAAATTATTGGAATTTCGCTTTTTGGAATATTTACAAATTCATCATGCCAAATAACATCAAAACCATCCAAAGCAGATTTTTGTAACTTTCGAAGTTCATGATTTGATTCGACAATTTCAATCTGTGCGCATTTGGCAATATTTTGCGAATTTAAAACCCGCATTACATCCTTTAATAATGTTCCGCGCCCTGCACCAAGTTCGATAAGGCGAAATTTTTCGGTTGCGCCAAGATTTTGATAAGCGCTTATTACCCAAACCCCAATCATTTCACCAAACATTTGGCTTATTTCGGGGGCTGTTATAAAATCGCCATCGGCACCAATTGGTTTATGGTTTTTGTAATAGCCAAATTCATCATCATAAAGACAAAGCATCATGAATTCAGCGATTCCCATCGGGCCTGTATGCTGAATATGGCGCGTAATTTTATCAAGAAGTGACATTATTTGATTATCACATCCTTTTTACGCAGTGAATTGACAATAAAACCAATCCCTAAAAGCAATAATGGAATTGAATAAACCATGCCACGCGTAAAGCCGAATATTAAATCTGCATCAGGCTCGCGGAAGTTTTCAAGGCTAATGCGTGCAATTGCATATAGGCAAAGGAAAATCCCAGCAGTTAAGCCATTTTTTTGAAGTGATTTGAATTTGAAAACCGCCAAATATAAAATGATAAAGGGCACAAATCCTTCGCAAAGTGATTCATATAATTGGCTTGGGTGGCGGGGTAACCTTTGTTCATCGGTTTCAAAAATGAATGCCCATGGCACATTTGTAACACGGCCCCATAATTCTTGGTTTATGAAATTGGCAATCCTAACAATCCCAATCCCAAGCGGGGCGGAAAGTGCAACCGCATCAGCAAGGTTTAGAAGCTTTATTTTCTTTGAATAAGAAACCCAAGCTACGGATATAATAACCCCCAAAATACCACCATGGAACGACATTCCGCCTTCCCATGTTTTTAATATTGATATAGGGTTAAGCAACATTTGCGGGGCGTAAAAAAATACATAACCAAGGCGCCCACCTAATAAAATACCCAAAATGGCATAGAAAATGAAATCATCAACATTTTCGCTATTGAATGGCGCATTTTCTTTGCCCCATATTTTGGCATTTTTGGACAAATATGCCAAAATATTCCACGCAATTATTATGCCTGCAATATAACCAAGTGCGTACCATCTTATATCCAATGGCCCAATCGACCAATCGAATAAATGGAATTTTGGAATTTCAATGGCAATCGGGTTAATATGTGGGGCAGGAATGGCAATATCAAACATAAATTCTTATTAGCGCGAATTAAACATATTGAAAACATATTCTATTGCGTAAAATTATAAAATGCATTTTTTGATTTTGATGGCGCTATTGAATTTAATTTTGAAATGCTAAATTAAAATATATCAATAATAACAATTTATAATTGTAAAAACTTAATATTGTTTATTAATTAAAAAACGCCTTATAACCCTTAATAATTAAACATACTTAATATAGGGTTTATGTAATGGATAAAAACTTTCTGCACAATTTGTGGATTTATTCTTCTTTTTATGTTAGCCTTAAAACATGCAAACAAGACATCCTTTTTTTGACGACCTTGCGAAACTTGCCAATAGTGCCGCCGGTGTCGCACAAGGTGTGAGCGAAGAAGCACGCACCTTTTTTAATTCCCAAATGGAACGCTTTATCGCCGACATGGATTTGGTTCGCCGCGATGAATACGATATTCTATTGGAGCGAGTCGAAAAATTGGAAGCCTTGGTAAATGAATTAAGCGCACCAAAAGCGAAAAAATCAAGCAAGACAGACTAATTCAATTGGGGCGCAATTTTTGCACTATGCCCCGATGATGGGATAATTGTGTCAAATCGACGCTTTTGAAAATAAATATAAAAAAACCTTTGGGTTTATTACGGAATCAATTTTAGTTCTTTTAGAACTATGGGGGCATAGAAATATAATGATGATCAATGAGGATATTTTTGAAACTGGCGAAACATTGGATAGTGTCGAAGCGGTTTTAATGTCCCAATCGCGCCCTTATGAGCGTGTGGATGGTGAAATTCATTTTTCATCGGCTACAACTTATACTGAAATGCATGGTGTTTTTGCGCTTCGTGAAGATAAATCATCATGTGCGCTTTCATATATTTTTGAACAAAAAGTTCCAAATCAACGCCGCGTTGATGTTCAATCTTTAATTAGTATTTTGAACGAAACCCTTTGGCTTGGTCATTTTGAAATTTCTTCAATCGAAGAAAATATCGTTTGGCGCCATGTTATAAGCCTTATTGGTCGCCCTGATCCTGAACCACAGGAAATGGCGGCAATTATGGCGGCTGGCGCCGAAGCGTGTGAACGTTTTTATCCTGCGTTCAACTTCCTTTTATGGGGCGGAAAAACCCCGCAACAAGCAGCGCAGGCGGCACTTTTCGAAACTTCGGGTGAAGCATAATGGCATTAAAAATTGCCCTTATCGGCGGTGGCCGCATGGGGCAGGCCATGATGCAGGGGTGGATAAATCAAAAACTTGATTTAGAAATTTCACTTTTCGACCCAATCTTAAGTGAAGAATGGCAAAATAAGCTTGAAGCAGCCAAGTGGCATTATAATCCATACCCATCAAAGGGTTTTGACATTGTAATGATTGCTGTAAAGCCGCAAATGTTCGGCGAAATTATCGACAATATTTTAGCGCATATAACCGACGAAAATTCAATAATTCTGTCAATCATGGCGGGAATTGCCATTGATAAGATTGCCGCATCATGCCCATCAAAAAAAATCTGTCGCGCGATGCCAAATACTCCGGGGCAAATTGGGGCAGGGGTAACTGGTATTATTGGCAATAATGAATTTAATGCCGATGATTATTCAACAATCGAAGGTCTTCTTGCACCACTTGGCGAAGTTGTTCGACTTGAAAATGAGGGGCAGATTGATGGTCTAACCTCTATTTCTGGTTCTGGCCCTGCTTATGTTTTTCTTTTTGCCGAACTTCTTGCAAAAGCGGGAATGGGGC
This sequence comes from uncultured Caulobacteraceae bacterium, assembly GCA_964557085.1. Classification (GTDB taxonomy): domain Bacteria; phylum Pseudomonadota; class Alphaproteobacteria; order Caulobacterales; family Aquidulcibacteraceae; genus Pseudaquidulcibacter. The sequence goes on along the minus strand of CAZKYS010000045.1, from coordinate 10,813 downwards.
AGGGTATTGAAGAAAATCAAGCAAAAAAACTTGCCCTCGAAACCATTTATGGCGCGGCAATGTTGATGAAACAATCGGGCCGTGACCCTGAAACACTTCGCAAAGAAGTAACCAGCCCCAATGGCACAACACAAGCGGCAATCGAAGCATTCAATGAAAATGATGCTTTTGAAAAAATAATCAAAAAAGCGGTTGATGCATGCGCCGATAGGTCACGGGAATTAGGTAAGTAAAGGTAAACGTAAACTTGCCTTAAGGCCGCCCATTTGGCTTTTTGATAATAATAATTCACCGCCATGTGAACGTGCAATATCGCGGGCAATAGATAATCCAAGGCCAACGCCTTTTTGATTTTGGTTGCGGGCGCTATCAAGGCGTGAAAATGGGTTTAAGGCAAAATCAATTTCACTTTGTGCAATCCCTGGGCCATCATCATCAATATTGATGAAGGCGAATTTATCACCCTTTTCAAGTGAAATAACAACATTTTCGCCATAATGAAGCGCATTTGAAATAAGATTATTTATCGCCCGTTTTAAAGAAGTTTCGCGCCCAATAATTTGGCAATCCTCGATATTTTCATCAAGTTTTATATTGTCATTATTGCGTGAAACATCTTTGAAAACGCTTTCTAAAATTGGCTTAATATTGAAATTTTCGGTTTCTTCGGCCCATTGCCCGCGCGCAAAATCAAGATATTCATCAAGCATTTCTTCCATTTGCTTTATATCTTGCTTGGCATGATCCAAATCCTCGCTTTGTGGCATCATCGCAAGTTCAAGTTTAAGGCGGGTAAGGGGGGTGCGTAAATCATGCGAAACACCCGCTAAAATATTGGTTCTTTGTTCGATATGGCGGTTAATGCGGGCGCGCATATCCAAAAATGCCTGTGTAGCGCGGCGAATTTCACGTGACCCTGCGGGCTTTAAATCAACTTTTTCACCAAGGCCAAAACTTTCGGCGGCCTCTGAAAGTCTTTCAATTGGGCGCACTTGGTTGCGGATGAATAAAACCGAAACCGTTGCAAGCATTAAGGTTGCACCAACTAGCCAAAGGATGAAAATACCACCAGTTGAGGCAAAAACCCTGTCACGATAGGCCAAAAACCGCAAAACCCCTTGTGGAACTTTTACTCTTATGTCCACATAATCAGGATAGCGCGTGGTATCAAACCAATATTCTTGCTTTAAAGATGCCGAAAGCGCGCGCCGCAATGTCCTGTCATATGCCGGAATTTTTGCGCGGCGAATATCTTTTGGTAATTGCGCATTTTCTTGAAGGGCGAATGAAAGCCTTAATTTATCCTGTGCCTCTTTTTGCAAATGGGTAAGATTTTGTGGATTTGGCGCATCCGTATAAGATTTTGTGATATAGGCCACATCACCTGCCGCAGATTCTGATAAAAATTGTGAAACCTGCCCCCAATGCAAATCAAAAAACAAATAAGTTACAAGGATTTGCATTATTGCAATCGGCAAAACTATAATAAGCAAAGAGCGCGCAAAAAGCCCACGCGGCGTCCATTTAGACAGGCTAATATGAATTTTTAGGCGCTTACGCTTATCAAAGAACATTTTTTGATATTAAAGGCTAATTTGTAAAATCAAAGCACAAAATGCTTTAGCTGCATCAAATGATTGAGTGTTTGCACTTTTGAATAATTTTCTGTATAATAACCAAATCGAAATGGCCTGATAAGGAAATCTCGCCATTTTTGGTTTGTTTGCTCCCTACTATCTCCATACGAATACAAGCTCGCAATTGTGCGGGTGGATAATTATTGTTTAAAGGACAAACAAAATGATTACTGGTACAGTAAAATTCTTCAATTCCGACAAAGGTTATGGTTTTATCGCTCCTGATGGCGCTGGCCAAGATGCATTCGTTCACATTTCAGCGGTTGAGCGTGCGGGTCTTCGTACTTTGGAAAAAAACCAAAAAGTATCTTATGAACTTGAAACTGATCAACGCGGTAAAACTTCTGCGGTTAATCTTCAACCTGCATAAAATCATAGGTCTGGGGCACTTTTGAATAATTTTCTGTATAATAACCAAATCGAAATGGCCTGATAAGGAAATCTCGCCATTTTTGGTTTGTTTGCTCCCTACTATCTCCATACGAATACAAGCTCGCAATTGTGCGGGTGGATAATTATTGTTTAAAGGACAAACAAAATGATTACTGGTACAGTAAAATTCTTCAATTCCGACAAAGGTTATGGTTTTATCGCTCCTGATGGCGCTGGCCAAGATGCATTCGTTCACATTTCAGCGGTTGAGCGTGCGGGTCTTCGTACTTTGGAAAAAAACCAAAAAGTATCTTATGAACTTGAAACTGATCAACGCGGTAAAACTTCTGCGGTTAATCTTCAACCTGCATAAAATCATAGGTCTGGGGCTAATCTATAGCCAAGACCACGTATGGTTTGCAGATATTGCGGCTCGGACGATGATGGTTCGAGTTTGCGGCGAAGGCGGGTTACTTGCACATCGATAGATCTATCGGCGGCAACGCCTGCCTTTCTTGCCAATTCTTCGCGCGTAATAGTTGCGCCAATTCGCGCTGATAATTCGCGCATCAATGATTTTTCTGATTCTGTAAGGCGAATTAATTCGCCATCACGCCTTAATTCTTCACGATTTGAATCATAATTTGTATCGCCAAATTTTAAAATTGGCGAAACTGGCGCGGGTTTTATACGTTTTAGGATGTTTTTTATTCTAAGTAACAATTCTTCGGGTTCAAATGGTTTTGGCAAATAATCATCCGCCCCCGCAGATAATCCCGCAATTCTATCCGATGGTTCACCACGTGCAGTTAATAATAATATTGGCGTTTCCCGCTCTTGGCGGATTGCAGATGTAAGTGAAACCCCATCTTCGCCCGGCATCATAACGTCAAGAATTATAAGTTCAAATTCAATCAGATCGATTAATTTGCGTGCCTCAGCAGCATCTTTTGCCGTGGTTACACTAAGTCCTTGGGATTTAAGATAACGCTTTAAAAGTTCGCGAATTCTATCATCATCATCGACAACTAATATATTTATTGCGCTATCCATTTTTTCCACCTTATCCAAGAATAGACCACAAAACTTGGTCAAAGCCAATAACCGCCTCTGCACCTGCTTGCTTATAGGCGCGGGTTAGTAGGCGTCGCATTTGCGCGGTGACATCATGTTCAATCTCTCGTCCTTTTGGTGTTAGTGACATGATTTTACGTCTTTTATCAACCTTATCCTCAATACGTTGTAAAAGCCCATCTTGCTCTAATTTGCGTAGGGTTTTGGTTAGTGCTTGTTTGGTGACGGCAAGGCGTATGCCCAAATTCATTACACTATCAGGTTTTGCCCCAAGGCTTAAAAGTGTTTTTGTTTCCGCCCATGAAAGTTTGCTATTGGCGCGGGTTTTTTCGCCCGCAAGTTTAATTGCCGCCACCGCCTCAAAAAGCGCGGCCAAGGCAAGTTGCAACTCCTCATCACGTAGGAAAAGACGTGAATAGGCAAGGGGGTCGGGCGATGTTTGTTTAAATGGATGAATAGCTGTCATAATATTGGAAAAAAATATTGCGATTTTTTTTCAACAGGTTCAATAGATGTTTTCACTAAAAGTGATGAAAGGTCTGTAAGATAGGTTAAGTTATGAGTTTTGTTCCGTATGATGATCGTGATGGCTGGATTTGGATGGATGGAAGTTTTGTTCCTTGGCGCGAGGCAAAAGTCCATATTCTAACACATGCGCTGCACTATGGTTCAAGCGTCTTTGAAGGCGAACGCTCTTATAATGGCACTATTTTTGAAGGCCATCGCCATTCAAATCGTTTGCTTAATTCTGCCAATATTCTTGGTATGAAAGCGCCATGCACAGCTGAACAGATTGATGATGTTAAAAAAGAAGCAATGGCAAAAAATGGCCTTGAAAATTGCTATGTTCGCGCTGTTATGTGGCGCGGCTCGGAAATGATGGGTGTATCTGCGCAATCAAATACAATTCATACTGCGGTGGCAGTTTGGGATTGGGGAAATTATTACGCCGATAAAATGACAGGTATTCGCATGGGCCGCGCAAAATGGCAACGCCCTGCACCAAATACTGCGCCGCATGATGCCAAAGCTGCGGGTCTTTATATGATTTGTACATTGTCAAAACACGCCGCCGAAGCTGAAGGTTATGCGGATGCTTTAATGCTTGATTATCGCGGTCAAGTTGCCGAAGCCACAAGTGCGAATATTTTCTTTGTTCAGGACGGTGCAATCCATACACCAACACCTGATTGCTTCTTAAATGGTATTACACGTCAAACAGTAATAAAAATTGCCAAAGAAAAAGGCTATGAAGTTGTTGAACGTAAAATTGAACCTGAAGAATTGGGCAATTTTAGCGAATGTTTTACAACAGGTTCTGCTGCCGAAGTGACACCAGTTAAAGAAATCGCCGGAATTCATTATCAACCAGGCCGCATTTCAGAGGATTTGGTTGTGGCATATGAAAACTTGGTTCGCGGAAAATAATTTTGAACTTTACTTTTAAGTAAAAACAACCCCATATTTTAAATATGGGGTTGTTTTTTCGTCAAAATTTCCTGTAAGCTCTTAAATGGCATAATTTAAACAGGCCGCATCATATGAATATCAAAAAACAAACCCCACTTTTAATTTATATTTTTGTTTCTTTAATTCATTTATTTGCAATCAAGAATGGAAATCATAGTTTGGCCCTGTATTCAAAATGGCTTTTATTGCCGTCGCTTATAATGTGGGTGGCTTTCAATGATTTTCGGATAGAATCTAAGAAAATATTATATCTTGCACTTATATTCTCATTTTTTGGCGATGCGCTTTTGTCTTTGCAATTTATAAATGCCAATTTTTTCATTTTTGGGCTTTTGGCGTTTTTCTGTGCACATTGTTTTTATATATGGCTGAATTTGAATAAAATTGGTGCCAAGTTTTCATTTTCTATTTTTATTGCAATATTGCCAATGTTGGCATGGGCAGTATATTTACTTAAGATGGCGCATGAAAAAGCGGGAGGTCTATTTATTCCAGTTTGTGCTTATTCAGCTATTTTGTGTGGGCTTTATTATTCGGCAATTGTCGCGCGTGAAAAATTATCGCGCGCAAATTGGGCGATATTATTTTATGGTGTTGTTTTGTTTATAGCTTCTGATTCAATGATTGCGATAAATAAATTTATTATCAAAATGCCGTTTTTTGATTTTGCAATCATGTTTACTTATATTCTGGCACAATTCATGATTGTTTATGCCTATATAAGAAACGAAAAAAACGCATAATCATTGTTCGATATCTTTATCTTTTTCGGGGGCTTTATTCGATTTTGGCTCTTCAACGGGGCCACCCTCACTATAAGCTCCTGGCATGATTTTTATTGAGAATGTTGGCGGTGGTTTTACGCCGCGTGCCAAATCATTTAAAATATCAATTTGTGCAGTGCCTTTGTTTAGACGCGCACGATAAACCTGCATATTTTCCATAACCCTTTGAACATAATTTCGGGTTTCTGAAAAAGGTATCATTTCAACCCAATCGATAATTTTATCAACATCGGTTCCACCGCGAATTTCACCATAAGTGTCAATCCATTTTATCGAGCGTCCAGGCCCTGCATTATAAGCAATAATAGTTAGAACATAAGAGCCGTAAAAATTATCAATCAAATCCGCAAGATGCGCAGAACCAAGCATTAAATTATGCTGCGGCCTTGCAGTAAGCCAAGACGTCTGATGCTCAACACCCATTTTGCGCGCTTGTGATGCCGCAGTTGCAGGCATGAATTGCATAAGCCCCAATGCACCTACTTTTGAACGCGCACGTTCATTAAATTCGCTTTCCTGACGCGTAATCGCCAAAGAGAATGCATCTTCTGCCTGATGATATCCGATAATTCGCGGTATGGGGATTATTGGAAATGCCGCCTCAGTTGCCAAAATTCCACGATTTAGCCCCGCTTTGGCAACGCGAATACCAACAAGATTTTCCCCATTTTGACGCGCAAATTCACTCAAAGCCTGATGCTCACCATTGGTAGTAAGAACATCATCAAGGGAGAATGCGAATTTCACAAATAAATCGCGTTCGCCAATGTCATTTAATGTGCGCGCGATTTTCATCATTGGTTGGGCATTAAGCATTGCGCGGTCTTGCGCACTTGCGACCAAATCTGGCGGTAAATTCAATATTGCTGGTCTGCCAAGCCTTTGACCAAGGCGCGCCGCACCCAATTGACCATAATAAAATGTCGAATAATTAGCAGCTTTCATATAGGCATCATTGGCGTTTTGATCTTGCCCCAATGCTTCATAAGCGCGGCCTTGCCAATAATATCCACGTGCTTTTGACATTGAGGTTGAAACCAAAGTATCAAAGCGTTGATAATGTTTAAGCGCCAATTGCGGCTGGTTTAAGAAACGTAATGCAATCCAACCTGCGGTTTGTTCGCCTTCTGCTGCTTTTGCGCCAGAATTTAGGCCATGCTGCGAAACAATTTTATACGCATCATTCCAGCGTTTTGATTTTATTGCTTCGATAAGAAGGCGTCTTCTTTCTTCCCATAAATCTTCTTGCGCAATTTCTGGAAGGCTTGACCAATTGGTTGATGCCAATAAATCCAATGCCTCACTATCGCGGTCGGCTTTTCTTAGGCGTTTGATACGTTCATAAGTAATGCCTAAATCCGAAAGGCTTGGGCCAGATAGAATTGCGCCTTCTTCATTCACAATCCCAAGGCGTAAATTGGCATTGATACGCATCTGCTCGGACACATAGGGAAGAAGGTCTTTGGCTTGGCTTTGTTTATCAAGCCATAAAAGCAAATTCACACGTTCATCATGGTCTTTTGTTGTTAAAAGACTTGCGAAGCGGGCAAAATATTTACTTTGTAGTGCAGAATCAAAACGATATTTGCGCCATGCATTTGATGCATATTTTTGTGCTAAATCAGTGTTGCCTTCGTTCACTAATGCATAGGCAAGCGCCATTTGGCCTTCACCAGAAATGGGGCCGTCATTATTGATTACAGCCTCTTTACGCATTAGGAAATTGATTTTGTCTTTGTTCGAAAGCCCATAATTTTCAATGTTTTTTTCAAGGCGAATGCGCACATCACGCATTTGTGGGAAGCCGATAAGATTTGTTAGTGCTTGTGATGTTTCACTAAAGCCTGCATCATTATTTTCACTTGAAATTATGCACCATTCCAAGGCATTTTTGATGTCATTATCTTTGACATAAGTCATAAGGCGGCGAATTTCAGACCATTTTCTGTCTTTTGCAGCCTTCAAACCCCATGCAAGTGCTTGATTATCATTTTGTGGGATTTGTTCGACCACTTGGACGATTGGTTCATCTGTATCAAAATCAACTTTAACAGGTGTTGGCACGCTTGGCGTAACATTTACAGGCGTTGGAACGCTTTCATTTGGCTTATCTTGTGCATAAGCAAGGTTTGAAGAAAATACGATTGATAATGCCAAAAAAGAAATATTTGCGCCCAAATTGTATTTTTTTACTTTTTGCTTTTGCATTAAAAACTCCATAAGTTTAGTTTTAACAGACGTTTGCAATTGCAATCAACCCAGCTTTGTCACCTTCAAACAATAGTTTATATAATGTTGTGTTTAAAAAGCGGCCTGTAAATTAAAATAATGTTAGTTGTGCCTATAGCGAAAAATAAAAATATAGACTATTTGCAATTCCAATAATATTTCATCCACCGACGATTTTTTGAGGAAAAAAAATGTCAAATGCTATTCCAAATTTTTCAGGCTCTATAACTGCATTAATAACGCCTTTTAAAAATGGAAAAGTTGATGAAAAGTGCTTTCAATCGCTGGTCGAACGTCAAATATCAGAGGGCATTCACGGTATTGTTCCCGTTGGCACAACTGGTGAAAGTGCAACCCTTAATGATAAAGAACATTGGCGTGTTTTCGAACTTGCGATTGAAGTTGCAAAAGGAAAAATTCCTGTAATCGCGGGTTGCGGTTCAAATGATACTATGGCTGCAATTGAACACATGGAAGTTGCAAAAAAACTTGGTGCAGATGGCGCATTAATTGTTGCGCCTTATTATAATAAACCAAATCAAGCTGGTTTAATTGCCCATTTTAATGCCCTTGCTGATGCAGTTGATTTGCCAATTGTGGTTTATAATATCCCAGGGCGCACCAATGTTGATATTTTACCTGCAACAATGGGTGAAATTGCAAAACATAAAAATATTGTGGCTTTGAAAGATTCAACAGGTGATCCATCACGTACTGCATTGCATAAAGCGGCATGTAAATCTGAATTTAATATTTTGGCAGGTGATGATAATCTTGCCCTTGGTTTTGCCGCTTATGGTGCGGTTGGCGTTGTTTCTGTATTATCAAATTTAATGCCTAAAACAGTTTCTAATATGCAAAATCAACTTTAACAGGTGTTGGCACGCTTGGCGTAACATTTACAGGCGTTGGAACGCTTTCATTTGGCTTATCTTGTGCATAAGCAAGGTTTGAAGAAAATACGATTGATAATGCCAAAAAAGAAATATTTGCGCCCAAATTGTATTTTTTTACTTTTTGCTTTTGCATTAAAAACTCCATAAGTTTAGTTTTAACAGACGTTTGCAATTGCAATCAACCCAGCTTTGTCACCTTCAAACAATAGTTTATATAATGTTGTGTTTAAAAAGCGGCCTGTAAATTAAAATAATGTTAGTTGTGCCTATAGCGAAAAATAAAAATATAGACTATTTGCAATTCCAATAATATTTCATCCACCGACGATTTTTTGAGGAAAAAAAATGTCAAATGCTATTCCAAATTTTTCAGGCTCTATAACTGCATTAATAACGCCTTTTAAAAATGGAAAAGTTGATGAAAAGTGCTTTCAATCGCTGGTCGAACGTCAAATATCAGAGGGCATTCACGGTATTGTTCCCGTTGGCACAACTGGTGAAAGTGCAACCCTTAATGATAAAGAACATTGGCGTGTTTTCGAACTTGCGATTGAAGTTGCAAAAGGAAAAATTCCTGTAATCGCGGGTTGCGGTTCAAATGATACTATGGCTGCAATTGAACACATGGAAGTTGCAAAAAAACTTGGTGCAGATGGCGCATTAATTGTTGCGCCTTATTATAATAAACCAAATCAAGCTGGTTTAATTGCCCATTTTAATGCCCTTGCTGATGCAGTTGATTTGCCAATTGTGGTTTATAATATCCCAGGGCGCACCAATGTTGATATTTTACCTGCAACAATGGGTGAAATTGCAAAACATAAAAATATTGTGGCTTTGAAAGATTCAACAGGTGATCCATCACGTACTGCATTGCATAAAGCGGCATGTAAATCTGAATTTAATATTTTGGCAGGTGATGATAATCTTGCCCTTGGTTTTGCCGCTTATGGTGCGGTTGGCGTTGTTTCTGTATTATCAAATTTAATGCCTAAAACAGTTTCTAATATGCAAAATCATTTGTCTAAAGGTGATTTCTCTGGTGCGCGTGAAATAAATCAGAAAATTGATGCCTTGCAACGCATTTTATTTATTGAACCAAATCCAGTTCCAGTAAAATATGCAATGGCGGAACTTGGCCTTTGTGAACCTGATGTTCGTCTGCCATTGGTTGAATTGTCTGATGCGTCTAAAAAAGCTGTTAAAGAAGCGATGAAGCTCGCAGGATTATAATGTCAGCAGATCAGAAGAAACAAAATGCACGTATGGCGGCAAGGCGATTAATCGCTGAAAACCGCCGTGCGCGCTTTGATTTTGAAATTGAAGATACTTATGAAGCCGGCATAATGCTTACCGGCACTGAAGTTAAATCTTTAAGGATGGGCAAAGCCAATATTGCCGAAAGCTATGCATCTTATGAAAATGGCGGTGTTTATTTAATCAATAGCTATATTCCCGAATATAGCCCTGCATCGCAATTTAATCATGCACCAAAACGGGCGCGAAAATTGCTTTTAAAGGCCAAAGAAATAAACAAATTAGTTGGCGCAATTGAGCGTGAAGGGCGAACCTTGGTTCCGCTTAAATTATATTTTTCCGACAAAGGTTTGGCAAAATTAGAGCTTGCACTTGCAAAAGGCAAAAAAGCCCATGACAAGCGCGAAGCAACCAAAGACCGCGATTGGAAAAAAGAACAAGGGCGTTTATTGCGCCACAAAGAATATAAGGATTAAAAAATGTCTGTTCAAAATGCTATTGACGCAATTTATGAAAGCCTAAAGCAAGATAATTTTGAGCTTGATTTACGTATCAAGGAATTGAAAGATGCAATGGTTGCGGCAGGCGAAAAAACGGCAATGTTTGACACAAACAAAATTGCCCAAAACAATCGCCAAGGCCGCAAATTAATGCAAAGCTATTTTAAACAAAAAGGCGTTAAAATCGACTTTTTGAAATAATCATTCAAAATTCTCTTTAACCCAAATTTCCAATTCCTCTTTTGCCCTTTGCGAAATTTGGAATTTGCGGGATTTTTCGCGTTCTTTGCCGCGCGCTTTCATGGCTTCTTTTTGGCGTTCCGCATCTAGTTCGGGGAAAAGGCCGAAATTAACATTCATTGGTTGGAACATGCCTTTTTTCCCACTAAAGTGACCAATGGTAACGTGATTGTGGATTGCGCCCAGTGCCGTTGTTATTGGCGGTGGCGTAAGTTCTTTGCCCATTGCCTCAAAAGCGGCAAACCTGCCTGCCATTAAACCTAATGCCGCGCTTTCAACATAGCCCTCGCAGCCCGTAATCTGCCCCGCAAAGCGAATATTTGGCATTGGTTTAAAGCGTAATTGTGTATCAA
>CAZKYS010000044.1:0-18039 GCA_964557085.1 uncultured Caulobacteraceae bacterium | reverse complement strand
GAAGATAAAACAACAGCGGAAGCACCAGTGAAAGCAATCGATAATTATAGAAATGGTAAAATTGAACAAGTTTCAGGCTCAATTACTGGAGGGAACAATTAATGACTTCCAATAATAACTCTAACTGGGATGATTTATCAATTGTAGAAAACGATATGAGTATGGACAATGATTTTGATTTCTTAACTCCTGTTAATAGCGCAAATGATTCAGTTCCGCTTACACCTGGCGACTTTGATACAAGTGCATTTGAAGAGACCTATATTGGCGAACTTGCACGCGGCGGCGACCAACCGGTTCCCCGTATCGCAATTCAGGTTTTCTGCGAAAGACCAGAAACTGCACAATTAGTTCAAGCGGCATCAACTGACCGTCGGATTGCTAAAGCATCTGTAACCGTTAATATGGGTGGTCTTGCGGCGGCAATCGAGTTTTATCAAACCCAACCTGTGCCAAATCTAATCATTGTTGAAAGCCTTGCACCAGTTCAAGCAATGCTTAAGCAATTGGATAATCTTGCAAGCCTTTGTGATGAAGGCGTGAAATTAATCATGATTGGCGATGCAAATGATGTAAGCCTTTATCGTGAATTAATTCGCCGCGGTGTATCTGAATATTTGGTTCCACCATTGCAGCCATTGCAATTAATACGTGCAATTTCAACGCTTTATATTGATTCAACAAAACCTTTCATGGGTCAATCAATCGCATTCGTTGGCGCAAAAGGTGGTGTTGGTTCATCAACACTTGCACATAATGTGGCATGGTCACTTGCTGAACAGGCGCGTGTAAATACAACATTGGTTGATTTAGATTTGTCTTTTGGAACCACTGGCCTTGATTTTAATATTGACCCTGTAACCTCTGTGGTTGATGCACTTGAAACCCCTGATAGGGTTGATGACGTTTTGCTTGATAGGCTTTTAACACGCCATACAGACAGATTAACATTATTCACCGCACCATCATCAATTGATCGTGATTTTGAAATCAGCCATGACGCCTATGAAGTTGTTATTGATGGCGTAAGGCGCGGCGTTCCTTATGTTGTGCTTGATTTGCCGCATGTTTGGTCACGCTGGATGCGCCACACATTAATGCATGCAGACCAAGTAGTTCTTGTTTGCGAACCAGATTTGGCGGGCCTTAGAAATGCAAAAAGTATCTATGATATGCTTAAAGCAGGTCGCCCAAATGATGCGCCGCCACGTATTGTTTTGAATAAAGTTGGAATTCCAAAGCGTCCTGAAATCCCTGTAAAAGATTTCGCATCCGCAGTTGGCGCGGAACCAAGTTTGGTTTTGCCTTATGATCCACTTTTATTTGGAACTGCGGCCAATAATGGACAAATGGTTTGTGAAGTTGGGCCACAATCAAAATGCACTGAAGGCATTGATTTCCTTGCGCAAATTATTTCTGGGCGCACCCCAAATATCGTTGAAAAACCAAAGTTCTTCGACAAATTGAAAGCTATTAAATTAGGAAAATAAAATGAGTTTTGGCAGACGTGTACATAGCGAAGGCGAGGTTGAAGTAAGGCCTACACCTGCGCCTGCAAAACCTGCAGCACCAGTAGCAGCACCAGTTGCCAATGTTGAAGCAGCCCCCACACCCAAAACTGCAATCCAAAGTGCAACCCCATCTATTGATCGGGTGGCTAAGGTTGTTAAAGCCCCCTCCCCTGAAAAGGCGGCAAGGCCACAAGTAATTGATACACGCGATGAAGAATATTATCGCATGAAGTCATCAATATATAATGCGCTTATTGAAACAATTGACCTTAGTCAGCTTGCGCAATTAGATCAAAAAACTGCACGCGAAGAAATTCGCGACATTGTGAATGAAATTATCGCAATCAAGCAAGTGGTAATGTCAATCAACGAGCAAGAGCAATTATTGGGCGATATTATCAATGATGTTCTTGGTTATGGCCCTTTAGAGCCTTTATTAGAGCGTGACGATATTGCCGATATTATGATTAATGGCGCAAATGCGGTTTTCATCGAGGTTGCAGGTAAAGTAACAAAAACCCCAATCAGATTCCGTGACAATGCGCAATTAATGAATATTTGCCAACGTATCGTATCACAAGTTGGTCGACGCGTTGATGAAGCATCGCCAATATGCGACGCGCGTCTTCCCGATGGTTCACGTGTTAACGTAATTGCGCCCCCACTTGCGCTTGACGGCCCAACCGTTACAATTCGTAAATTCCGCCGTGATAAAATGAAAATGCAGGATTTGGTCAATTACAATTCAATTTCCGAAGCGGGCGCAAAAGTTTTGGGCATTATTGGCGCATGTCGTTGTAATATCCTTATTTCTGGTGGTACGGGTTCAGGAAAAACCACCCTTCTTAATTGTTTGACATCATTCATTGCACCAGATGAGCGCGTAATCACCTGCGAAGATGCGGCAGAATTGCAATTGCAACAGCCACATGTGGTTCGCCTTGAAACCCGCCCACCAAACCTTGAGGGTGCGGGTGCAATCACAATGCGCGACTTGGTTAAAAACTGTCTTCGTATGCGCCCTGAACGTATTATCGTGGGTGAGGTTCGTGGCCCTGAAGCGTTTGACCTTCTTCAGGCAATGAATACAGGCCACGATGGCTCCATGGGAACATTGCACGCCAATAGCCCGCGTGAAGGTATTTCACGTATGGAATCCATGATTACAATGGGTGGCTTCTCTTTGCCGCCAAAAACAATCCGCGAGATGATTGCAGGGTCTGTTGATATTGTGGTGCAAGCAGCACGTATGCGTGATGGTTCACGCCGTATCACACATGTCACCGAAGTTATCGGCCTTGAAGGCGAAGTAATCGTAACCCAAGATTTAATTGTTTACGAAGTCGAAGGGGAAGATGCCAATGGTAAAATCATTGGAAAACACCGCTCAACAGGTATTGCGCGCCCTAAATTCTGGGACCGTGCACGTTATTACGGCATGGAAAAACAATTGGCTGAAGCACTTGATGCCGCAGATATTTAGGATAGGGATATAAATGGATACAAATACTCTTATCCCAATCATGTTCGCAGGTGCAATTTTGCTAATTGGCTTTGCGTTTGCATCAACCGATAATAAAAAAAGCGATGCGCGCATTAAAGAGCTAAGCAAATCTAAAGAAATGCAAATCAAACGTAAAAACGACCCTGATGCTGAACGTCGTCGTAAAATGATTGGCAATTTAAAAGATTTAGAGATGAAAGAAAAACAATTGCGCAAAGCGCGTGTAAGCCTTTCATCGCAATTAGAGCAAGCTGGTCTAAATATTACTGAGCTGACTTTTTGGATGTGGTCAATCGGTGCAGGCCTTATTGGAGCAAGCATTGCAATAGCATTGCAACGGCCAATTTATATAGCGGCGGGCGCAGCCTTGGGTGCAGGGCTTGGTTTGCCACGTTGGGTTCTTGGCTTTTTAGTAAAAAGACGCCAAAATAAGTTTATCGCAGAATTTCCAAACTCGATTGAAGTTATCGTTCGCGGCGTTAAATCTGGCCTTCCATTGATGGAATGTTTAAAAATGATTGGCCGCGAAGCAGCAGAACCTTTGGCAGGTGAATTTCGCCGCGTTGTTGACCAATGCGCAATGGGCGTATCAGTTGAAAGCGCAATGTCCAAAATGTTCGAACGTAACCCTCTTCCAGAAGTAAGCTTCTTCACGATTGTTTTATCAATACAAGCCAAAGCAGGTGGTAACTTATCAGAAGCATTAGGGAATTTGGCGAATGTTTTGCGTTCGCGCAAATTAATGCGTGAAAAAGTAAAGGCAATGGCAGCAGAGGCCAATGCATCAGCAAGTATCATTGGTGCATTACCAATTGTAGTTGCAACATTAGTTAGTTTTACCGCACCCGACTATATGCGTCCAATTTTCACCGACAAAACAGGTCAAATGTTTTTGATGATTGGCGCGGGCATGATGGGAATGGGCATTTTTGTAATGCGCAAAATGATTAGCTTCGACATATAGGTGCAAAAATGTTTCAGGAAATAAGCTCTCTTGCAGCAAAAATGACCGACCCCACAATGCTATCAGCAGTGGGTATGGCAAGTGCGGCCTTTATAACAATTGTTACAATTGCCGCGCCATATATGAAATCGGATAAATTATCATCAAGAATGAAATCTGTTTCAAATGACCGCGAAGACCTTAAACGTCGTTCACGTGCATTATTGTCTAAAGAAGCCAGCAATCCCACTCTGCGACGTGAAGATAAGGGCCCATGGAAACGGGTTGTTGAAAAACTTGACCTAAAAAAACTTCTTGAAGATCCAACTATTGATGAAAAATTGCTTCAGGCAGGTTTGCGTGGGCCAAAATATATTTCGATGTTCTATTTTGCACGCTTTGCAACGCCGATTTTATTCTTTGTTTTGGCACTTCTATATCTTGCGACTACTGGCTCTCACATGGACAGTAATCGCAAATTAGTTGTTGCAGTTGGCGCATGTGTTGCAGGTTTTTATCTTCCTACAATTTGGCTTACAAATTTGGGTTCAAAAAGACGTGCATCAATTATTAAAGCATTCCCTGACGCACTTGATTTGCTATTGATTTGTGTTGAATCAGGTATGTCGATCGAGGCTGCCTTTGCAAAAGTTTCCGAAGAAATTGGTTCAAGTTCGATTGAACTTGCCGAGGAATTGGGGCTTACCAATGCCGAACTTGCCTATTTACAAGATAGGCGGGTTGCCTATGAAAACCTTGCACGGCGAACAAACCACCCCGGTGTTCGCTCTGTTTCATTGGCACTACAACAGGCAGAACGCTACGGGACACCATTGGGAACCGCGCTTAGAACAATGGCAAAGGAAAACCGCGAATTACGCATGACCGCAGCAGAGAAAAAGGCGGCGGCACTTCCTGCGCAATTAACGGTTCCGATGATTTTATTCTTCTTACCTGTTCTATTCATTGTAATCTTAACACCTGCATATTTGAAATTCCAAAATATGAAAGGGCGCGATCAACAATTAGACCGCGCAGCAATGAAGGGTGTTAAAGATAGCCAACCGACTGCGCCGACAACGCCAACTCAATAATTGAGATATTAAAAAATAAAAGCCCGATTTTTATCGGGCTTTTATTTTATTTGGCTTTTGATTCTTGTTTCCATCGCTGGGAACCATCAAGCATTTCACGTAAATATTTTATGTTTTGTTGTGCAATATCAGTTGGTAAATCTGCTTGCGCGACCTTCTCACTCTCACTTAGGCGCCCCTGTATACCAATTGCTAATGCAAGGTTTTGTCTTGCTTGGATTGGTGCGCCTGGCATATTTACGGCCTGTCTTAATACTGCTTCTGCCTCATTGAATTTACCTGCCATCATAAGTGAAAACCCAAGATTAGAGGCAAAGTTTGGATTATTTGGTGCCAAAGAGCGGGCTTCATTATAAGATATATAAGCTTGGTCAAAATTACCCAAATTATCAAAAGCAATTCCAAGATAATTTCTTATCTCTGCATCATTAGACATAAGTGTTTTAGCTTTTGTAAGCGCTTGGGCAGATTCTTCAAATTTGTTTGATTTCAACAAAGAAGCACCAAGAACTTTCCACAATTTGCCATTATTTTCAAAATTCTGGATACCAATTGCCGCTGTTTCAATTGCTTTATCGTATGAACCAATACGCTCAAGGGCATTTGCAGCCTCTATTGCAACTTCTTCATCTTTTTGATTTTTTGAAAACTCAACCACCCAGAAACGCGCCTGAGTTATTAAATCCGCCTTTTTTGCCTCTTCACGTTGTTGTTTTGTAGCAGGTGGGCCAAGTTGTTTTAGGGTTTCTTTATCAGCCTCTAATGCGCCTTTTACGCTTGCTTCAATATTTTCACCCGGCATTTGTACTTGTGGTGTCATGCCAGCCCTTAAAGGCGTCACACTTGCTTTTTTGGGTTTGCCGAAACCAAAGGCATTGGCATCATTAACAAATGCACCTTGCGCAATTATGGCTTGTGCCAATATGCAAGTTGAAATAAGCAATTTATTACGCAAAATAACCCCCAATATTTTCAGCTTTCAAAGCAATAAAATTAGTGGTTAATTTTCTAGTGATTTTGGTTAACAAATTGTCAATTATTGGTTTAAAATATTTTAATTTTTAAATCAGCCAAATTGGGAAAGAATAAATGAGTAAAAAAAATATCCCGCTTTACGTAATTTGTGAAAATGAATTTGAAGAATTTTCAAAACAATTGGATGAATTTGAAAATTCATATTTGAATTCAATTGGATTTAACGCAAAAAATAAAGAGATTGCCAAAATACCATCAAAAAATGGAAAAATTTCAAAAATCATTTTTGGAATGGGTAAAGAATTTAATAGTCAAAATTTTGGTGTTATCGGGCGTGTTTTTGATGAAGGAATATATATTTTAGAAACCCAAATCACACCGCAAAATGCCAATGATGCAATTTTATATTTTGAGCTTGGAAAATATTTTTACGATACATTCAAAACAAGCCCGCGCAAAAATATCGAACTAATAATAAAAAATGCAAATAATGAATGGGGCAGAAAATTTGCAAATATAATTAATAAAGGCCGCGATTTAGTAAATTCACCAACCAATATACTTGGGCCCGATGCATTGGCGCAAAAAATTATTGAAACTGGCAAAGAAAATAATTGCCAGATTGAAATTATTGAAGGTGATGATTTATTAAATCAAAATTACCCACTTATTCACGCGGTGGGCCGCGCAAGTTCGCAAAAGCCGCGATTTGTAATTTTACGAAAACCAAAAGCTAATGCGCCAAAGATTGGGATAATTGGCAAGGGTGTAGTGTTTGATACTGGCGGCCTTAATATTAAAACTGGCAATTTCATGGGGCTTATGAAAAAAGATATGGGCGGCGCGGCCTGTGCCATAACTTTATTTAGATTATTGCTTGAACAGGATTTGAATATTGATTTGAACCTTTATGTTCCAGTGGTTGAAAATTCCATAGCAGGTGATGCAATGCGCCCTTCTGATGTGGTTAAATCGCGCAAAGGCCTTAGTGTTGAGATTGATAATACGGATGCAGAAGGCCGCTTAATTCTGGCAGACGCCCTGACACGTGCCAGTGAAGACAAAATGGATTTTATGGTTGATTTTGCAACCCTAACAGGGGCGGCACGCGTTGCCCTTGGCCCTGATTTGCCGCCTTTTTATTCAAATAGTGATAAATTGATTGATGAAGTTAAAAATGCCGCCACCAAAGTGAATGATCCCGTTTGGAATATGCCATTATGGGAAAATTATAATGATGATTTAGATAGTTCAATTGCCGATATGAAAAATGGCGGCGGCACATTCGCAGGCTCAATGACCGCCGCCTTATTCCTTAATAAATTTGTTGAATGCGATGAATGGGTTCATTTTGATGTCTATTGTTGGAACCCAAAAGAAAAGCCAATCGGCCCAATGGGCGGCGAAATTCAGGCAGTTAGAACAATGTTCGAACTAATCCAAAACCGCTATTCTTAAAGGGTTAAATTTTAATGTCTGATTTCTTCGTATTTTTAAAATCATGGTCAAAAAACCCAAATCGAATTGGTGCGATTGCGCCATCTGGCAATTCATTGGGCGAATTAATAACCAAAGAAATTTCGCCCAATTGCGGCAAGGTTTTAGAACTTGGCCCAGGTACTGGCGTTTTTACCAATGCACTTTTGAACAAAGGCATCAAACAAGAAGATTTAATATTAATCGAGGCTGATGAAGATTTGGCGCAATTATTAAAACCAAAATTTCCCAATGTTAAAATCTTAAATATAAATGCCGCACGCCTTCACACACATCATGAATTAGAGGGTAAAAAAATTGGCGCCGCCATAAGTGGATTGCCATTATTATTAATCTCACCACGCAAAACCATGCAGATTTTAATGGGCGTTTTCAAACTGCTCCCAACAAATGGTGCATTATACCAATTCACCTATGGCCCAAAATGCCCAATCCCGAAATACATTATTGACCGCCTCGGATTAAAAGCAAAACGCATTGGCTTTACAATCGCCAACATCCCCCCCGCCTCAGTTTACAAAATCACACGCCGCAAACCAATCAACTACTAAACAAAAATAAAGTCATTAAAAAATAAAAACCACGCTTTTTATTTTTTAATGTCGTGCTTAGCCAAATCGCTAAGCGAACGAAGTGAGAGCGGCGATTTAAACGGAAGTTTTTGGAGCGGGTGATGAGAGTCGAACTCACGACATCTACCTTGGCAAGGTAGCGCTCTACCACTGAGCTACACCCGCATCCGATTGAACTATAAAGTTCGTGGTAGGTCGGCGATATGCCGCATCGGCGAAAAAAGTTCAAGCCTCTAAATGCATAAATACTGATTCTTTCATTGCAAATTACACAAAAACGCGGTTTTACAAACACATGAACGAACCACACAAATCAACACGCGCCCAATTATTCGCACTTTTTGACGATTTGGGAATAGAATATAAAAACCATGACCACCGCCCTGTTTTTACAGTTGATGAAGGGCATGACATTAAAAAGGCCATCAAAGGTGGTCATTCAAAAAATCTTTTTCTAAAAGATAAGGATGGCGAATTTTTCCTTATTTGTGCAATTGGCGAAACCCAAATTAAACTTAACCAAGTTCATAAGGCTATAAATAGTGCGCGCCTTTCATTTGGTTCAGAAGAATTTTTGTGGGAGAAACTTGGGGTTCGTCCGGGGTCGGTTACTTTGTTTTCGCTTATAAATAACAACCCAACAAGCCTTACACTTATTTTGGACAATGCAATTTTCGAACATGAAATTATAAATTTTCATCCGCTTTTGAATAATGCCACAACAAGTATTAAAACCAATGATATTGCAAAATTTGTGAAACATTGGGGCGGTAAAGCAATGATTGCAGATTTTTCAAGTGATATACCAAACATCAAGCCTTTTGACCTTGAAAACAATTAATCGCAGCCTTATATAAGCAATTACTAATAAATGGATTAAAATCATGGCATCGCAATTTGTAAAAGATGGAACCGATCAAAGTTTTGCAAAAGACGTTATCGAAACCTCAAAAGATACATTAGTTTTAGTGGATTTTTGGGCACCTTGGTGCGGCCCATGCCGTAATTTAGGCCCCGCGATTGAGCGTGTGGTTAATGGTTTTAATGGCGCGGTTCAATTGGTCAAAGTCAATGTTGATGAAAATCCGCATTTTTCAGGTCAATTGCGTGTTCAATCAATCCCTGCGGTTTTTGCGTTTAAAAATGGGCAACCTGTTGACGGTTTTATGGGCGCATTACCCGAAAGCCAGATTAAAACTTTCATTGAAAAACATGTTGGCGAAGTTAAAGCGGGCGGCGTACAAAGCATGTTGGATGCAGCTAGCGAAAGCCTTAAGATTGGTGAAGTCGGTGGCGCGGCCCAAAGCTATGCACAGGTTTTAGAAATTGATGCCAATAATCAAATCGCACTTTTGGGAATGGCTAAATGCTATTTCCAAGGCGGACAAATTGACGAGGCCGAAAGTCTTTTGCCACGTATCGAAGAAAATTCCGAAACCCAAAGCCTTAAGGCGCAAATCGCCCTTGCCCGTGAATGTGAAAATGCACGCGACATTGATGCTTTGGAAACTGAGGAAAAGGCAAAGCCTGAAAACCTAATGGTAAAATATGAACTTGCCCAAAGCCTTGTTAAAAACGGCGACTTTGAGGCAGCAATCGATAAATTATTCGAAATAATGAAAGTTGAAATTGATTGGAATGACAAAGCGGCACGAACATTTTTATTGAAAATCTTTGATGCCCTTGGTAATTCAAATGAAATTACACGTTTCGGTAGACGCCGCCTTTCAACCCTTTTATTTGCGTAAGAAAAATGGAACCCAACCCAAAAACCCTTGAAGTCCTTATCTGCCCCCAAACCCGCACAAGGTTAGAATATGACAGGGAAAAACAAGAATTAGTTTCAAAAGCTGCAAAATTGGCATATCCAATTCGGGGTGGCGTGCCGATTATGCTGGTTAGTGAAGCGCGCGAATTAGGCTAAATGTACACACCAAATCACTTTATCGAAAATGACGAAGCATTTATAATAAACTTGGTTTCGCAAAATCCATTTGGAACAATTGTTTCAATGCGCGATGCTGAATTAGAGGCAACACATCTTCCATTTATAATGGAGAATAATAAACTAATTGGGCATATTGCGCGCGCAAATCCAATCGCAAATATGGATGGACAAGATTGTTTAGTTATTTTTCAAGGCGAAAATACATATATAAGCCCCAATTTTTACCCAACAAAACATATTCATCACAAAGAAGTGCCAACATGGAATTATTCGGCAATTCATTTTTATGGAAAAATAAAAATTATAGAAAATAAAGATGAAATTCTAAAAATTATAAGCGAGCTTACAAATATTCATGAGCAGGTCTTTGAAACCCCATGGAAAGTAAGTGATGCGCCCAATGATTATATTGAAAAACTTTTAAATGCGATTGTTGGTATTGAAATTTCAATTGAAAAAACTATTGCTAAATCAAAACTTAGCCAAAATAAAAGCGAAGAAAACAAAAAAGGCGTAATCGCCGGCCTTGAGGCCATGGGCATAAATCCAAATAATTTGGTTAGGTAACAAAAAGGGCGGCAATTGCCGCCCGATTTTAGATATTATTTCTACCTAATTTCTGGTCACGCCACGCAGAAATGCGCAATCTCAAGGCGTTTAGTTTAATAAAGCCTTCGGCGTCTTTTTGATTATAACCACCCGCCGCATCAAAGCCGACCAATTCTTTATTATATAAAGAAAAATCAGAAGAGCGACCGTCAACATAAACCCCGCCCTTATAGATTTTAAGGCGAACATCACCATTGACCACATCTTGTGATGCATCAATTGCGGCCTGTAGCATTTGACGCTCTGGGGTGAACCACATGCCATTGTAAATTAAAGTGGCATAGCGTGGCATTAATTCATCTTTTAGGTGCATTGCGCCCCTATCCAAAGTGATTGATTCAATTGCACGGTGTGCAGTCAAAAGAATTGTGCCGCCTGGGGTTTCATAATAGCCGCGTGATTTCATACCCACAAAGCGGTTTTCAACCAAATCAAGGCCACCAACACCATTATCATGACCAATCTGATTTAATTTAGTCAACAATTGTGCAGGGCTTAAAGCAACGCCATCAATCGCCACTGCATCGCCGTTTTTGAATGTTACCTTGATATAAGTTGGTTTATCTGGGGCTTCTTCTGGTGTGATTGTGCGGCGATCTGCACGTTTTTTAACAATATCAGGAACAGTATCTTCAGGGTTTTCAAGCGCCAAACCTTCTGATGAGGTATGAAGAAGATTGGCATCAATTGAAAATGGTGCGTCTTGCTCTTTACCTGCGGCGATTTCAATACCGTGTTTTTTTGCATATTCAATTAAATCAGGGCGACCTTGGAAATCCCATTCACGCCAAGGGGCAATAACTTTAACATCTGGTTTTAAGCCATAGTAAGAAACTTCAAAACGAACTTGGTCATTGCCTTTGCCTGTTGCGCCATGGCAAACCGCATCGGCCCCAACAAGGTTTGCGATTTCAATTTGGCGTTTGGCAATTAATGGGCGCGCAATTGACGTGCCAAGAAGGTAAACACCTTCATAAACCGTATTGGCGCGAAACATTGGGAAAACAAAATCACGAACAAATTCTTCGCGTAAATCGTCAATAAAAATATGTTCAGGCTTAACACCCATTGCAAGCGCTTTGGCGCGCGCAGGCTCGATTTCCTCACCCTGCCCTAAGTCGGCAGTAAAGGTCACAACTTCACAGCCATAAGTCTCCTGAAGCCATTTAAGAATAATCGAAGTATCAAGACCGCCAGAATAGGCAAGAACGACTTTTTTTACTTTATCTTGTGACATGTGTTTTTCCAAAATTTTAGTGAAATTGTTTTCGATTTGGCAATATTGGCATGATGCCCTAATGTCAATTGCACCCTTTTGCATAGGTGCATTTAATTAGGAAATAGGCGATTAATTTCTTAAATTGCGGCAATCCAAAGATTTATAAGTTCAATCTTTTGCAAGTTATCTTCGGGCGATTTTAATAAGTCCAAGATTCCCCTATCTTTTGCCGCCCATTTTGCAAGTTTCAAATGGTCATCAAACTTAAAATCATCAGAAGCTTTTACCTTTGCCCCGCGATGAATGATAATTTGAAAACAATCATTTGGAAAAAGGCGAAATGTTACACAATCTATTCCATTCTTCACAAAATTTGGTGCATTCCATTTGATATTGGTTTCCAATTCAGGGTTTGCCAAAACCAATTGCGAATAAACATCCACAATCAATTCCTTATGCAAATGCCGCAAATTATTAAAATAACCCGAGATTTCTTGATTCAATTTAACCCCACAAAATTTGCCTGCGGCAAATTTTCAAACAAAAATGTCACAAAAAATCAAAAACCACGCTTTTTGATTTTTTGTGCCCACTTAAATCCAAAAGCCTGAGTGAGGCCGAAGGCCGAGGGTGGGCTTTTGATTAAACAACGACTTGCGTTCCAAGCTCTACCACGCGACCAGAAGGTATGTGGAAGAAGTCCGTTGCATTGGTTGCATTGCGGCTTAGGAAAATGAATAATTTATCTTGCCATAATGGCATTCCCGAATGCGCTGATGCAACAATTGTGCGATGCCCCAAGAAGAATGAAGTTGACATAATATCAAATTTCAAACCCTGTTTACGGCAAAGCGTAAGCGCTTTGGGAATATTCGGGCTTTCCATAAAGCCATAACGAACCATAACCCTTTTCACATTTGACGAAATATCAGAAATTTCAAGGCGGCTTTCTTCTGGAACACGCGGATTTTCCGCCGTTACAACACTAAGAACCGCAATTGTTTCATGCAAAACCTTATTATGTTTCAAATTGTGCATCAAAGCCATCGGCGCCAAATCAGGGTCAGAAGTAAGGAAAATCGCGGTTCCCGATACTTTATGAACTGGATGAAGTGCCAAATTATCAAGCAAAGTTTTCAAAGGAATTGAATCGCGGCGGGTTTTTTCCGAAAGGATTTTAGAGCCTGTAACCCATGTCCACATTATCAAAACAATCGCGGCACCAAGAACCAATGGCATCCACGCGCCATGTGGAATTTTTGGCAATTGCGAGCCAACAAATATAATATCCATAACCAAGATTGGCATTAATAATAATGCCGCCTGCCATGGTTTCCAATTCCATATTTTAGTAACAACTGGCGCCGCCAATAATGTATCCATTAACATCGCACCAGTGATTGCAATACCATAAGCCGATGTAAGCGCTGATGAAGTTTGGAATGCAGCAACCAAAAGCAATACACCAATTAAAAGCAAGCTATTAACCTGCGGCACGAAAATTTGGCCCGCCTGTGTTTCCGATGTTCTTTTGATAATCATGCGCGGCAACAAACCAAGTTGAACCGCCTGCTGCGTCAATGAGAATGCACCAGTAATAACCGCTTGAGATGCAATAATCGCCGCCAATGCCGCCAAAATCATTACAGGCCAGAAGGCAAAATCAGGAACCATCATCCAAAACGGATCAGCCTTTGCTTCAGGGTGCGCAATAACAAATGCGCCCTGCCCCAAATAATTAAGCACTAAGCATGGCAATACAAATGCACCCCATGCAAACTGAATTGGGCGTTTACCAAAATGCCCCATATCGGCATAAAGCGCCTCCGCACCTGTAACGGCAAGGAAAACAGAACCAAGAACCAAAAAGGCAATAAATCCATTTTGAATTAAAAATTTAATCGCAAAATATGGATTAAGCGCTTTAATAATGCGCATTTGTGGATCATCCATAATGTGCATAATGCCAAGTGCTGCAAGCGTTAAAAACCAAATCGCAGTTATTGGTCCAAACCATGCGGCAATTGCGTGCGTCCCTTTTGATTGCACCAAGAATAAGCCAACCAAAATTACAACAGAAATTGGCACAATATATGGCGTGAAAGATTCACCAAGCCCTGGGGCAACTTTTAAGCCCTCAATCGCACCTAAAACCGAAATGGCGGGTGTGATAATACCATCACCATAAAAAAAGGCTGCGCCAATAACGCCGCCAAAGAAAACCCATTTTGAATTTCCACCAAATGCCTTTTGTGCAAGCGCCATAAGCGCCAAAGTGCCACCCTCGCCCTTATTGTCTGCGCGCATAAGGAAGACAACATATTTCAATGTCACAATAAGCATTAAAGCCCACAAAATAAGGGAAACAATGCCAATTACAGAATCTTCAAGACCCACGCCATGACTTGCATGGTGGATGGATTCACGCATCGCATAGAACGGACTTGTCCCGATATCGCCAAAAACAACGCCAATTGAACCTAATGCCAGTGTAAGGAAGCTACCATGGCCTTCATGATTATTATGACCAGAATTTTGCGTTTGTGCGTCGTTTTGGTCTATTGTTTCTTGTGACAAATCTGCCCCCATTTTTACACTTTATTAAGTGAAGAAAATGCCGATACTATTTTTATTAGTTTGCATCAAATGTTATAAGCATTAAAAGCCTATAAAACGGCAAAATAAAAAAATTATTCAAAAGAATCAAAGAGGGCATTATGGATAGACGAGTTTGCTTAATAACGGGCGCTTCAGCAGGAATTGGTAAAGAATTCGCACAATTAATGGCGCAGCGCGGCTATGATTTGATTCTAACGGCAAGGCGCGAGGATAGATTAATTGAAATCGCGAACAATATTGAAAAAGAATGGGGCGCTAAATCATTGATTATAGTCGAAGATTTGGCAAAAAATGGCGCAGTGGATAGGATTATTGATAAAATCAATACAAACAATATTAAAGTTGACGCCCTTATTAATAATGCAGGTTATGGCCTTCCGGGGACTTTTGCATCAACCGATTGGCAGGCACAAAAGGATTTTTTAAATGTCCTTCTTAATGCGCCAACCGAACTTGCACATAAATTAATTCCGCAAATGAAAGAAAATGGCTTTGGGCGCATAATCAATGTTGCATCATTGGCGGGGCATATTCCAGGCTCGGCAGGGCACACGCTTTATGGTGCGGTTAAATCTTATATGATTAAATTTTCCCAAAGCCTAAATTCAGAACTTGAAGGAAGCGGCGTAAATGTAAGCGCGCTTTGCCCTGGTTTCACTTATTCAGAGTTTCACGACGTAAATCACACGCGCGACCTTGTTTCAAAAATGCCAAAATATATGTGGCAAGATGCAAGAAGCGTTGTCGAAGAAGGCTTTGATGCCATTGAAGATAACAAAGCCGTTGCCGTGACAGGCTTTAATAATAAACTAATCGCCGCATTGTTTAAAATCATGCCAGATTTTATCGCGCAAAAAATTGTTAGTGCGCGATCAAAAGATTTCAGGCATATTGATAGTTAAGTTTTTAGATTATTTTTACGGCGCTTTGGTCAAGCCAATTCTTGTCATGCGTGAACCAGCCTGAATAAATATATCTTTTGCCACGCGTAACCATTGTTACGCCATGAACATATTCATAGCCCGCGCCAAAAACTACTAAAGACCCTGCTTTTGGCGCAACCCTTACACCAAGACTTGGGAAATATGTGTTTCCGCCTTCATAATCATCGTTAAGATAAATGATTGTTGTATAATTGCGGTGCGGTGAATTATTTGGGCCGCCATCTGGCATCATATTATCGGCATGTGGGCGCATTTCCATACCCTCTTTCCAGCCAACAATTTGTGCCGTATCGGGATAGATTGGTTCACCATTTACAAATTCATTGATAACATACATTGAACTTATATGGCGAATTTGTTGTAAAATGCGGGTTGCATCAATTTCATGGTGCATGATGTCATGCATTTGAATATAGCGTCCATCCCAAAATTTTTCGCCAGTTTTTTCGGCAAACATTTCAACATTACGCTCATAGCAATCAATTAGAATTTGGCATTGTTCTTTTGAAAGGAAGTCTTCAACCACATAAAGCGGGGAATTGTCATCTTGTGCTGAAAATAGTGGTAAATCATTGCCATCACCATGCCACCATTCTTTTTGGTTCGGT
The DNA here is from genome assembly GCA_964557085.1 of uncultured Caulobacteraceae bacterium. Lineage (GTDB taxonomy): Bacteria > Pseudomonadota > Alphaproteobacteria > Caulobacterales > Aquidulcibacteraceae > Pseudaquidulcibacter. The sequence goes on along the minus strand of CAZKYS010000044.1, from coordinate 1,996 downwards.
CTTGGTTCGATAATTTGTGCATCATTCATTTCAAGATTACTAAGCATTTTTGCCTCACATTATGACATCTAGGCAAGTGACGCAAAATTTGTGCCATAAAAAAGGCAAAGCTTTTATTTTGCTTTGCCTTTTTGAAACTTTTTTACCAGCCAGATGGAGGTGACGGCGGCGCTGGTGGCGGTGCCGGCGGATGTGGCGGGGTTGGCGGGTTTGAATGTGGTGGAATTAATGGGGTTGGCGAACGACCAACAACACCAGAGAAGCGCGAACCGCCACTCATATACATTCCGCCGCCGCCGCCATATTGGGTAACCATCGGATAACCAACACCATTACTTACAGCGCCCATAAAGAAGCTGTTTGAAATTGGCGGTGCAATTTGTGCAACAGGGCGAGGGTCAAAGCATGGCGCAGGCATAGGCATAGGCATAGGAGCAGGCATTGGCGCAGGATATGGCGCAACAATTGATACTGGCGCTTGTGGATATGGATTTGGCGCAATCGCAGGATAATAATATCCCGGTGGCGGCGCTAAAGGTGCATTTTGATTTTTAATTGTTGAATATGAAGACACATAATCTTGTGAAATTGGGCCTGCATAAGATTGAACCATTGTTGACGGGCCATAGCCATAAGCAACATTGGTTTGAACATTTGTGGCAACATTTACGCCATTATCAACCGCAACCATGCCACCATTGCATGGTGAAGTTTGCACGAAATGGCAGTTTGATGGCGCAGGATTATTGTAAACAGGTACGCTAGTATATTGAACATTATTTTCATTATAATTTGATGCACTTTGATAAGTGCTTGTTTCATATTGCACATCTTGATTGTAATTTTGTGCAACATATTGCTGCGGCATTGCCACGGGTGCATTTGAATTAACAACAATAGAATTAGTAACGCGAACCGCGCCATTGCAATCATGTTGATTTGGCGCATCAAGACTGCAGCTTCCTGCGATTGCCTGACCTGCAAAGCCGATTAAAACTGATGCAGCAACGGTTGAAGTTAGTTTAGCTCTTGTCATTCTATAACTCTGATACGGAAAAATTGTATTAATAAAATCTTAATGTGGTTACAGAACGACAAAATAGATGCCATTTCAACACTTTGCCCTAAAAGAGGGAAAGTTGAACTTTGTTTTTTACCTTTAAATAGAAATTTGACCCAAGATGGGGCAGTTTGCAATTCATGTTTTAGTTAATTTGGGCATTGATTCTTGATATTATTTCAATTGTATCGCCATGATTATAAATAATACCACGCGCACCATTTTCGATTAATATTTTATCATGCCCATCATTTATGTGGCTTGCGCCGCAAAAGCCAAAAACATCCATATTTGCAGCTTTCGCAGCTTGAACACCTGCCACCGAATCTTCGATAACTATGCAATCTTTTGGTTCAAATCCCATATTTTTTGCCGCGAATAAAAATACATCGGGCCATGGTTTTGGGCGCTCTACTTGGCTTGCGGAAAAAATATTGGGTTCAAGAAAATCAATTAATCCAACTTGTTCAAGATTTCGCCTTAGGCTTTCCATTCTTGTGGTTGATGCAACGCAAAATGGGATTTGTAATGATTTAAAAACCTCAAAAATTCCGTCAACAATTTTCAATTCGGTTTCAAATGCTTTATGCACGCGGTTTTGGGCGTTTTGAAAAAGCGCTTCGGTGAAATCAATATTTAATTCTTCGCAAAAGCTTTCCCAAACAAGGCGCGCGGGCTTTCCCGCGAAACGAGCGCAAACATCATGGGGGGAGATTTTATAGCCAAGCTCGGCGGCCATTTCTGATTCAACACGCGCCGCGATTATTTCACTATCAATTAAAACGCCATCACAATCGAAAATTACAAGTTTTTTATCAAAAGTCATGCGCAATGCCTGACTTTTCCCAATCGCCAAATCTTGTTGGTTCGGGACCATTGCGCCCACCAATTTCTTTTGCAAGTTTTGATTTTTCGGCTTCTAATTCTATACGCCTT
>CAZKYS010000043.1:0-18090 GCA_964557085.1 uncultured Caulobacteraceae bacterium | reverse complement strand
TTCAAATTCAATAAATTTACCAAGGCGCGTTCCAAGGATTTTCACAAACCCTTTGCCAAGTAATTTTTTAAAATTTTCCTTCTCAACCATATTGCACCATTTCAAGACGCAAAACTTCCCCGCCTGATTGCGTGCGCATTCAGTCATCAAGGTTTTATCCTTGTTTTATTGGGAAAATCCCGCTTGTTTCCTACTTGTTTTTTAATTAACTTTTATTGTTGTGGGAATTTATGACTTAATTTATCAATACAATAAAATACTTTTTAATCCCATTTTTAATACCAAAAAGGTATCACTACCCTTTTGCTAATTGCAATCTTCTTGCCTCTAATTCCTTGGCGCGGCTTACCGATGCAGGAATGCCGCCAATGCCCCATAATTCGGGCTGTGCCAAAGAAATTCGAACCCGAATTTGGCTTTTGTCCATGTCAAGATTTTTGGCAATTATGTTGGTAATTTCGCGCATGATTTCGTGAAGCTGCTCATTTGGTCGCCCTTCCATAAGTATCATTTGTACAAATGGAATTTCAACAGATTTACGGGTTTCGTAATCTTCGATTTCGCAAGCTGGTGTTCCGCCAAGACCCCATAAATCTTGTTCAACTTCATTAATCCAAATCATTAGCCTGTCTTTAGGCGCATTAAGCACTTTTGACATTGCATCAGTGGTTTCACGAATGATTTGCTTTAACTTTGATCGATCATGACCTTTTAAAAGGTTTATTATTGCTGCTGGCATTTTGCCCTCTCCTTACGGTAGTCCTTTGCGACGCCCTGAATCCAACATTAAAGTTGAACCTGTCATGGCATCAGCTTCTTCTTCTAATAAAATTGATACTGCCCACGCGACTTGGCGCGGTGTGGTGAATGTGCCAAGTGAAGATTCACTTGCCATTTCACCCATAACTTCTTCATGGCTTTGCCCATTTTGCAGTGCGCGTGCTTTTGCAACCGCATGAAGGCGCGGCGTATCGGCAGGGCCAGGGGCAATTATATGGCTTGTAATTCCGCGCGGCCCATAGGCGATAGATAATTGGCGTGATACATTTATAAGCGCCGCATTACCCACACCCGCCGTTGCCGCATAAGCACTTGGTTCAAGGCCATAATGACCACCAATTGCCACAAGGCGTGAATGTTTTTCCAATTTACTATCGGCGGCACGAACCATGCGTAAAAAACCGCCAACTTTAATATTCACCGCCTGATTAAGCGCCATTAAATCGGCGTCTAAAACACCGCCCGCCACTGGCAGACCTGCTGAATTCACAATGATTTTAACAGGTGCATTAATTGTGTTTTTGATTTTTTCAATCGCACTATCATCACCTAAATCTGCTTGGCAAGGAATTACATTATCGAATTCATTTTTGAGCGAATTTAATTCTTCAAGCCTTCGACCAATTGCAATTACTTTAAGGCCGCGTGCAATCATTACTTTGGTGATTTCTTTTCCAAATTCACCGCTTGCGCCTGCAATGATTGCTAATTGGTCCATTTACACCTCACGCAAATTTTACATTTACGCTACCCAAATCTTGGGCACGAAGTTGAACATAATCGCCTGATTGAACTGCCACGGCCTCTGTGATGCCACCAGTTAAAATTACTGAACCTGCCTTTATCCCCTCACCGCGTTTTGAAAGCATATTGACAACCATCGCCACCGCCATAGCAGGATGACCAAGCACCGCAGCACCCGCACCAAATGAAAATGGCTTTCCATTATGCGTCATAACAACGCCCAATGATTTCAAATCAAGTTCGGCAACAGGGCGGCATTTTCCGCCAAGTACGAAACGTGTGCTTGATGAATTATCGGCAACCACACTTGGAAGGTCAAATTTGAAATTTTCATAGCGGCTATCAATTACTTCAAGCGCAGGCATAACAAAATCTGTTGCCGCCAATACCGCACCAACATGACAGCCCGCGCCTTCAAGATCTTTATTAAGAACAAAGGCAAGCTCTGGCTCTACACGCGGGTGAATAAGTTTTGAAATATCAATTGTTTCGCCGTCTTGAACCGCAAAATAATCTGCAAGATATCCGTAAGATGGCGTTGCAACCCCAACTTGCACCATTTTTGCGCGTGAAGTTAGGCCAGCTTTAATGCCAACAATTTTGTGACCGCGCGCAATTTTACGTGCTTTAACAATATGTTGGATGTCATAGCCATCATCTTCTGTAATGTTTGGATATTTGATTGATAATTGTTCAATTGCCTTTGCATTAAGTTCTGCATTTTCAACAATTGTTGCCAATTCTTCGAGGGTTTCTTTTGATAAAGCCATTTCAATCCCCCTAATTAAATTTCACACTGCACGAGCCAAGCCCGCCAATTGTCATGTTCAAGGCATCACCTTTTTGAATTGGAACTAGTCCCGCCAAAGCGCCAGAAAGAATAATTTCCCCCGCTTTCAGTCCAATGCCCAATTTTCCAAGTGTATTCCCAAGCCATGCAATCGCATTCGCAGGATGCCCAAGCGCCGCAGAGCCAGAGCCTGTAACCTGCAAACTTCCATTCTTTTCAAGATACATACCGCATAATTCCAAATCGACTTGGGTTGGTGGTTTTGCAGCGCCGCCAAGAACAAAAACCCCGCAAGAAGCATTATCGGCAATTGTGTCTTGAATTTTGATTTGCCAATTTTCAATACGGCTATCAACGATTTCAAAGCATGGCATGATGCATTCGGTTGCGCTTAAAACTTCGGAAATTGTAAGGCCAGGGCCCATCAAATCGCGTTTTAAAATAAAGGCAATTTCGCCCTCTGCGCGCGGTTGGATAAGGCGGTTCATTGGGATTTCTTCGCCTTCATTATAAATCATGTCTGATAACATCATTCCAAAATCAGGCTGATTTACTTTTAATAGATTTTGAACTGCCGCCGATGTTGCACCAACTTTTTTTCCAATAAGGCGCGCACCTGCATTAAAGCGATGGCTTAACATTCTCTCTTGGATTTTATAGGCATCCTCGATACTTAAGTCATACCCACGTTCGGTAAGTGGTTTAATCATACGGCAATCATTTAATGCTGCATGAAGTTCATCACCCAATGTATTGATAATATTAGAGTTTGATGCAGACATTTTTCAACTCCGTATAGAATTCTAATGAATGCACGCCGCCTTCACGGCCAATGCCCGAATTTTTTGCGCCGCCAAAAGCAGTACGCAAATCACGCAAGAACCACGAATTTACCCAAACAACACCCGCCTCAACCTGCGCTGCAACGCGATGTGCTTTGGCAAGATTGGTTGTAAATATCGCGCTTGAAAGGCCATATTTGGTGTTATTTGCGCGCTCGATTGCTTCATCTTCACTATCGAATGGGAAAATATGCGTGAATGGGCCAAAAATTTCATCAACCGCAATGGTTGCATCATCATTAAGCCCTGTCCAAATTGTTGGTTCAACCCATGAACCATTGGCAAGGTCACCTTCCATTTTTGGAACACCGCCACCAATAATTACATTTGCACCCTCTTCAACCGCTTTGGCATAATAAGATAATACTTTTGCCTGATGCTCTTTAGAGATTAATGGTCCCATATTTGATGAATGATCGGTAGGAATTCCGATTTTTAGCGCCGCAACTTTTTCTTTTAGCGCATTAACCAAAGTATCAAACAATGGACGCTCAACATAAACACGTTCCGTACCCAAGCAAACTTGCCCAGTATTTAAGAAGCATGAACGCATAAGCGCTTCGACAGTTACGTTTAAATCACAATCTGCAAAAACAATTGCCGCATTTTTACCACCCATTTCAAGTGATACAGGGCGCGCACCATCGGCGGCAGCTTTCATAATTGCTGCACCTGTGCGGGTTTCGCCAGTGAATGTAATTGCATCAACATCTTGGTGCGTGGTCAAAAACTCACCGGTTGATTTTGGTCCAAATCCATGAACCACATTATAAACACCCTCTGGAATACCAACGTCGCGCATTACTTCACCAAGTAGTGCCGCAGTTTGTGGGGTCTCTTCAGAAGGTTTAACAACAACAGTATTGCCACACGCCAATGCGGGGCCAACTTTCCATGTCATAAGCAATAATGGCGCATTCCAAGGGCAAACAACGCCAACCACACCAACAGGGCGGCGGATTGCATAATTCATTGCGCCTTTGCCATCTGGCGTTGCCATTTCAAAAAATTCGGTTGGAACGTTTTTGATAACATCGGCAAAAACTTTAAAGTTTTGCGCACCGCGTACACACATGAATTGCGATGTATGTTGCGGCATACCTGTATCTGCAACTTCTGCGGCAACAAAATCTTCAAAACGGCGCGTCATTTCATCAGCAACTTTATAAAGCAGATTTACACGCTCCTCAGTTGTCATTTTTCCCCATGGGCCTTTAAGTGCCTTTTTCGCACTTTTGACCGCCAAATCGACATCATCAAATGAAGCTTCGCAAACATCGGCGATTTTTTCATTATTAAGGGGCGAAAGTTTCGGAAAATTCTTACCTTCCGAACCATCAACAAACTGATTATTTATAAAGTTTTGGATTTTTTTCATTTTACATATTCCACATTTACGGGAGTTGATGGGTGCAGACCGCAACTTCTGCACCCATCTTCGACAAGGTAAGGTCATAATGACCTTGAGAGCTTAACTATGAGAACACAGTCAAGAATGTTTCATGGAGTTTACGTTGCGCATAATCCAAACCTTCTGGAAGATGCTCAACTGGCCATGTAATAACCGCATGATCTGGATAAGCAGGATAACCACCAGAGAATGTCTCAAAACGGTTACCAGAGCGATCCCATGCATAAATTGTTGCGCCGCGTGTAATGCCGTGACGGGTTGGGCCAATATCAACTGGCACATCATTCATTGACATAATATCAGCTGCGCGAAGAACTTTTTCCCATGTTTCAAGCCAGAATGAGCAATGGTGTAATTTGCCATCTTCAGCATGACGAAGGAATGCAATATCATGTGTTTTGTTAGAGCATGACAACCAAACCGCAATCTTCATACCATCTGGTGCAACAACTTCTTCAACCAAATAGAAGCCAAGAATATTTACAAAAATATCCAATGCCTGATCCAAGTCACCACCCGCCAAAAGCGCGTGGTCAAGACGGGTTGGCGCGATACCACGTTCAGCATCAGGGCCCCAAGGTTTAGGATTGTGATAGCCAAGGCCATTACCAACATCTTTTTTATCTGAATAAAGCTCGATAGTGTGGCCATTATTCATTGTGAATTGTACACGCTCACCTGTATTAAGCATCTCGCCGGCTGGAATGCGTTTTGTTGCAACACCAAATGCATTTAGGTCTTTTTCAAACTTGTCCAAAGTTTCTTCTGAATCAACTTTGAAACCAAATAAATCAAGACCAGTTTTGTCGGCTTGACGAATAAGAACGCTGTGATGGTCACGTTCGTCCCATGCTTTGAAATAATGACGACCTTGGCTGTCGCGTCCCATATCAACAAGACCCATTACGTCACGATAGAATTTCACACCTTCTTCAAGATCAAGTACGCGAATTTGTGCGTGCCCTGGTCTTAATACACCTGTTATAGCCATTTTCTTTCCTCCAGTATTTACCTTAATTTATGCGCAAACATTCTTTTGCATTTTGCCAAGCACTTGAACTTTAAGGTCGCCCTCTGGTTTTATGCAGCATGCCAAAACGCATGAATTTTCTAATTCTTCTTTCGAAATATATTCGGTTGACATGGGGCGAAATTGCTTGAAATCGCCCTCAACAACTTTTATTTTACAAACAGAGCAGCCACCCGAACGGCAGCCAACAGGTATTCCGCGCTTACCCAATCTTCGCATACCTTCAAGCACGCTTTCTTTGGTGGCGCAGGGAAAAGATTCTGCGGTTTCGCAAATTGTAATATTTACAAATTTCGTAACTTCTACTTCTGAAGTAGAAAGCATTTGCCCGTTTGTCGTTTCCATTTTTTTTCCATTTGCCTATTTTGGCAATTTATGAATTTCTTTATGAAACAGATTTTTGAAACTAAAAAATACTTTTTTCGAGTAATTACCATACCTAAAAAGTATAAAATACATGGTTTACTATCTAAAAACCGAAAGGTAGATTGATAAAAACTTAATAATTCAAGGTTTGTAGGAATTATGGAACTTAGGCATTTAAAATATTTCGTTGCTGTTGCTAAAGAAGGTAATATTGGACGCGCTTCAAATATCCTTAATATCTCGCAGCCGCCACTTACCCGCCAAATTCAACAATTAGAGCAAGATATTGGGGTGCGCCTTTTTAATAGATCGGTTAAAGGAGTTGAATTAACTGATGCAGGAAAAACCCTTTTTGATGAAGCCGTAAATATTTTATCTTTAGTCGATGTTGCAATTTCAAGAACAAGACGTGCCGCCGAAGGTATTATTGGGCGTCTTGATGTTGCTATTTTTGGTTCGGGGGTTTTTGAAATTGCGCCGCGCCTTTTGCTTAGGTTTCGTAATAATTTCCCCGATGTTCAGATCGTATTACATACAATGAATAAGGGCGAGCAAATTGAGGCTTTGCGACAAAGGCGTATTAATATCGGCTTTAATCGCCTTATACCTAGCCTTCCCGATATTGGAACAAAAATCGTTGCAGTTGAAAAGGTTGTGGTTGGTGTTCACACTTCAAACCCACTTGCGCAAAAGGATGAAATATCTTTTCATGATTTAGCGTCCGAACCATTGGTTTTATTTCCAGATGCCACAAGACCAAACTTTGCAGATTTTATAACTAGTCAATTTCATAAACTTGGAATTGTGCCCCATGTTGCCCAAGTTGTTGGCGATGCCGCAACTGGTATCGCACTTGTTGCATCGGGTTTTGGGGTCTGTTTTGTGCCAGAAAGTGCAACTTCATTTGAAGCAACAGGCGTTAAATATGTTTCCCTTAAAGAATCGCCGCCTATATCAATTGATATATCTTGCATGTTCTTAAAAGAAGATAAGTCACCGATTTTGAACGCTTTCTTGAAAACACTTGACGAATTTCGCATTGAAAATGGGGTTAAAGATACCCTTTAGGTATTGAAATGCCTAAAAATTGGTATTGGACGCAATAGGATTTGCCAAATATTTTGCCACAAAATCACAAAAGTGAAATTGGGGAAACTTTGAAATGGCAAAAATACGATGCGCCCTTATTGGCTCTGGTAATATTGGCACAGATTTAATTTATAAATTACAACGCTCCGAAGTTTTGGAACCTGTTTGGATGGTGGGTATAGACCCTGAATCTGATGGTTTAAAACGTGCGGCTGATATGGGTTTAAAAACCACACACCTTGGTGTTGATGGGCTTTTGCCGCATGTTAAAGAAGATAATATCCAAATCGCTTTTGATGCAACATCGGCTTATGTTCATGCAGAAAATAGCCGTAAATTAAACGAACTTGGCGTTTTAATGGTGGATTTAACACCTGCAGCGATTGGCCCACTTTGCGTTCCCCCTGTTAATCTTAAGGAACATGCCGATAAGCTTGAAATGAATGTGAATATGATTTCATGCGCAGGCCAAGCAACAATTCCAATGGTTTATGCGGTATCTCGCATTCAAGGCGTTGAATATGCCGAAATTATCGCCTCTCTAAGTTCAAAATCAATTGGCCCAGGTACGCGTGCCAATCTTGATGAATTTACTTTCACAACATCAAATGCATTATGCAAAGTTGGCGGTGCAAAACGCGGCAAAGCATTGGCAATTATCAATCCTGCTGAACCACCAATGATTATGCGTAATACGGTCTATTGCATGACAGATGGCACACCAGACCAAGAAAAAATCACACAATCAGTCAAAGAAATGATTATTGAAGTTCAAAAATATGTTCCGGGCTATAAATTAGTAAACGGCCCTATTTTTGAAGAAAACCGTGTTGCAATTTTCTTGGAAGTTGCAGGGCTTGGCGACTATTTACCAAAATATGCAGGTAATCTTGACATTATGACCGCTGCCGCTGCGCGCACCGCCGAAATGTTTGCGGGTGAAATTTTAAGCGGCAAAATCACACTTCAACCAACCAAAGTTTCGGAGCCAGCATAATGAGCAATTATAGCCTTAAAGGTCGTAAAGTAATTATTCACGACATGTCATTGCGCGACGGTATGCACGCCAAGCGCGAGCAAATAAGCATTGATAAAATGGTTGAAATTGCAACACTTCTTGATGATGCAGGTGTTCCATATATTCAAGTTACCCATGGCGCGGGTGTTGGGGGCAATTCCATTCAACATGGTTTTGCACCCCATTCGAATGAAGAATATATTAGCGCTGTTGCTTCAAAAATGAAGCAAGCCAAAGTATCTGTTTTGCTTATCCCCGGCCTTGGAACAATGCCTGAATTAAAATCGGCATTTGATTGTGGTGCACGCTCTGTTCATGCGGCAACCCATTGCACCGAAGCCGATACTGCGCAGCAACATATTGCTTATGCGCGCAAACTTGGAATGGACACTTCAGGCTTTTTGATGATGGCGCATCTTAATTCGCCAGAAGGCATAGCAAAACAAGGTAAATTAATGGAAGATTATGGCGCGCAAACCGTTTATGTGACGGATTCTGCGGGTTATATGCTTCCTGAAGATGTTAAAGCGCGTGTTGGCGCTTTGCGCGAAATTCTTAATCCTGAAACCGAAATTGGGTTTCATGGACACCATAATTTAGGCATGGGCATTGCCAATTCTTTGGCAGCAATCGAAGCAGGTGCAAGCCGAATTGACGCTTCTGTTGCAGGTCTTGGCGCGGGCGCAGGAAATACACCAACCGAGGTTTTTGTTGCTGTTTGTGACAGAATGGGAATTGAAACTGGCTGTGACCTATTCAAATTAATGGATGTTGCCGAAGATGTAATTACACCATTTATGGACCACATGGTTCGCGTTGACCGCGCATCATTAACACTTGGTTTTGCGGGCGTTTATTCAACCTTCTTGCTTCATGCAAAACGTGCGGGTGACAAATATGGCATTCCTGCGCGCGATATTTTGGTTGAATTAGGTCGTAAAAAAATGATTGGGGGTCAAGAAGACATGATCTACGACACAACCCTAACCATGGCAAAAGAGCGCGGACTATTACCCGCTTAAACCACAAAAATTCAAAACCGCAACTTTTGAATAATTACCGCGATGAACCCCAAAAAGTTGCAGACTTTTTGGACAAGGTGAAGAGCAAAAGCGATGAGCGCTGAAAAGTTGAAGACTTTTCAGATTACGTGAAGAGCAAAAATCGTCACAACGATTTTTCAAAAACAATCACCCCAAAAAGTTGCAGACTTTTTGGACAAGGTGAAGAGAAAATTTGCCACAGCAAATTTTAATAATAACGAGGAGGAAAACAAATGAAATTATCAACTAAGATTGCAGCAAGTTTGTTTGCAATTGCCCTAAGCATTGGCGGCGCAGCTAATGCAGGTTCAGAATTATTCCCAGGGATTTCAACTGGTATCCCACTTGGTGCGCCATTGCCAACAGGTGTTTGGGGTGTTGGCATTGTAACAAATGGTTCGCGTGATTTAGGCCCTGTAAATCTTGATGTTAATGCTGCCGCGCCATGGATTATTTGGTCAACCCCGTGGAAAATTGCGGGCGGCACGGTCTTGCTTGATACTGTAACCCCTTATGTCGATGTTAATGTTGGTGGCAATGGTGTTGCAAGCGGATGGGGAAATACTTTTGTAAATGCCCAAGTTAAATGGGATTTAGGCAAAGGTCTTTTTGGCGGCTTCCAAGGCGGCGTTTATTTGCCAACTTCATCTGATGTAGGCAATGATTTTTCTTCATTCCAAGGTGTTGCGGCAATGTCATACCTTGGCGGCGGCAAAGATTTATCAGCAACTTTGGTTTATGGCACAGGCAATAAAAGCCATCTTGCCCCAGATTGGATGAATTTGGACTTAACCGCGACCCAAAAATTCGGTAAATGGGAATTAGGCGCAACCGCATTCCTATCACAAGATTTGAATAATAATGCGGGCTTCAAACAAAGCCAATTCGCAATTGGCCCATTGGTTGGTTACAATTTTGGACCATTCCAAGCACAGGTAAAATACACAAAAACAATTGATGAGAAAAATTATGGCGGCAAGGATAGCCGCTTCTGGTTAACCCTTATCAAGCCTTTGTGGATGCCAGCAAAATAGAAAAATTAAGCCCCGCAATTTGCGGGGCTTTTTTATTTATTGCCTTCAATAACTTCCAATGGGTTTGGTTTTGGTTCGGCAGTTTTTTTCAATATATTGGTATCACGATGCCTGAAAAGCTCTTTTTGGCCTTTTACTTTTAACATTGTATCGGAAACATAAGACCATGTGCCATCATCATTAAAAGTGATTTCGATTGAATATTCTTCGGTTTTAAATGCCATTTCAAGAAAACTATTGGCGCAAATCCCATATTCGGTTTCACCGCGCTTTGCGCTAAGTTTGATTTTTTTATCACCCTTTTTTGCATGGCCCGATGCAATTGCAACAAGGCCACGTGGAATAGCGATTGTTTGCAATATTAAACCAGTTTGCGGTTCATAAAGCCAATATCCAACTTGGTCATGGAATGTTATTGCTTCTTCATCTGTATTGACCTTTATGTGATATCTTAGGCCGTAAAAAAGCTGTGGGCCATTGGCTTGTGGATCAATTGGCTCCATGACTATAATTTCTTTAAATTTGCGGGTTTCTGGGCCATCTTCTTTCGGGCTTACATCAACACCCTTTTTGCCTTCCCATATGCCTGCAAGATTAACCAATGGCCCTAAATTTGCTAATGTATCAGGATCAACATCCTCTGGCTCAGTGAAAATATCAATTTTTTTGCCCATTAATTTTCCCCTTCATTTGAAATAAATATACCCTGATTTTGATTATGGCAATTTAATTTTTAACTTTACTATCTTTAGCAATGCTACCGAGTAGTAATAAAATCAAAGGATTACAAATAAAAAAGCCCCTCAAAAAACTGAGGGGCTTTGGTTTTATTATTTATTTGATTTTACGCAATTGCAGGCTTGCGAGCATAAAAACCATATGCCGCAATCAGTGCATAACAAATCGCAGGAATTGTAAGCGCAAGTGCAAGACTATGTGTCATATCGGCGGCAACACCAGTAAGCGGCGGAATAATCGCGCCCCCAACAATTGCCACACAAATAATGCCAGAACCGTCAGCAGCGCGTTTTCCAAGACCTTCACAGGCAAGGCTAAAGATGGTTGGGAACATGATTGAATTCATCAAACCAATTGCCAATAATGAATAACCAGAAACCGCACCTGTTGTATTTGCCGAGATTAAAATCAACGCAATCGCACCCGTTGCAACGCAAGCAAGAATTTTACCAGGGCTATAAACACGAAGGATTGCCGAACCAATAAAGCGGCCAATCAATGCACCACCCCAATAAAGCGGAATATGTTTACCCGCATCTTGTTCAGAAAGCCCCAAAACATGGCTTTGCATCAAATAATTTACGATGAAAGAACCAATTGCAACCTCTGCACCCACATAAAGGAAGATACAAGCTGCGCCAAAGCCAAAGCGTTTTTGTTTCAACAAATCAAAGCTTTTGAAGAATGAGCTTTCTTCATGCTTTTCACCTTTAAGGCGGTTCCGGTTCATCCAAACCACACCAGCAACAATCAAAAGCGCAATAGCAAGACCCAAATATGCCTTAACAACAACCTGTGTTTCCGCCATGCGATAAGCTGCAAGCGCAACCGCATCAAGGGTTTTTGCATCAACTTTCGCAAGGCTTCCAAGAATTATTATAGAGCCAAAATAAGGGAAAATCGTTGTTCCCAATGAATTAAACGCCTGCGCAAATGTAAGGCGGCTATGGGCAGTTTTTGGTGGCCCAAGAAGTGAGATAAGTGGATTTGCAACCACTTGAACAATCGTAACACCACTTGCAAGAATGAAAAGCGCCATCAAAAACACAGAGAATGTGGCACTTTTTGACGCCGGGATAAATAATAAGCATCCCGCCATCATTGTCAAAAGACCTGCCACCGCACCGCGCATATAGCCAATTTTTTTAACCAATGCCGCGCCCGGAATTGAAACCACAAAATATGCCGCAAAAAATGCTGATTGAACCAACATTACTTGTGCATAATTTAATGTAAAAAGATCTTTTAATTTTGGAATGATTACGTCGTTCAAACTTGTAATACCGCCAAAAATAAAAAATAACGCCATAACAAACAATCTAAGCTCTGGGGCGTCGATATGCTGCCCATCATCAGCCTTGTTCTCGTCTATTGTACCTGAAACTGTTGCCATTTATGCCTCTCCCGTTTTTCGTTTTTAATTTTGAATTGTCTTATTTAGTTTTGTCAGAATTATTGCAAGCAATGCAAGTGGAATAAGCAATACCAAGAATGCCAAACCACCGCCAATTGTTCCGAAAACCCTGCCAACTATTATACTTCCTGCGGTGCTTCCTGTTGCCGAAAACGCAATTATCAATGCAGACATTGATGCATGTTGTTTTTCTGGAAGCGATGATAAAATTATTGAATTCAATGTTGGATATATTGGCGCAATAAAAAAACCAAGCGCAGGAATAATATAAGTTTGAATTGGCGCTTCTGCCCATGATGAAATATTATTATTAATATGCGGCGGCCATATAAAGGATAAAATTATAAGCAACATTGCAATAATGATTGAAACTAAAATTGGCATGAACCAATTAAAGCGCCTTAAAATCACGCCATATAATAAGCGCCCCAAACCCGATGCTGCCGCCATAACTGAACCAATTTCGATTGCAAGACTTGGGTCAAGTTTCAAAATTTCGCGGTTAAAAGTCGGTAGCCATGTTGAAATCCCCTGCTCAACAAGAACATATAAAAATGCGCCAAGCAGGAAAAATATTGTAAAACTATAGGCTAATAATTCTTTGGTTGCGCTTATAAAATTTACGGCTTCTATCTTTTCGCTTTTTTCATAATTTGGAAGGTCATTAAAAAGCCAAATTATAATTGAAAAAACACTTATACCCGCCAAAAGCCAATATACGTTAAGCCAATGAAGCGAGCTTTGGTTTATATCATCAACAAAACGGGCAAATATCCATGCGCCGATTAAAACCCCAAACATAAACATACCTTCAACCACCGAAGTAAGGGCGGCATGTTGTTTCTTATCATTGGTAATCAATCCAATGCAGGGATAGACCGAAACTTTTATAAAAACAAAACTAATACCAACCAATATGAACATTATTTTTGCGGTGGTAAAAGATGGGAAAAGCGGCATAATTATACAGGCCAAAATAGTTGTAATAAGCGCGCCAATAATTATTTTTTTATAACCAAATCGAAGCGCAATACCCGCCGCAAAAACGCTTATTATTACTGCTGGAATATCTTTGTAACCATCAAGGATTGATGCGGCATTTTTTGTGACGCCAAAGGACAATATTGATTGTGATATCACCGCGCCAACAGACGATAATAAAATGGCATAATATATATACAAAATTACAAGCGAAAATTGGCGATATAATTGCATTATCCATCCCTTGTAAACGTTTCCACACCTTGATTCTTTTATATTATATTATGTTATGATACTAGAGCGTGTTGGTATTTTAAACCAACACGCTCCTGACATGCTTTATTTCAGGATGGTTTCATCAAGTTTTACACGGATTGTTTGAACGGGCTGTGCCGATGATTTTGATAAATGAAAATCATACATTCCGCCTTTAATAACCCATTTGTGTAAATTTGTGTCATAGATTGCAAGGGTTTTGGGATTGATTTCAATCATTGCATTTTGCTTTTGCGATTTATTGACCAAAAGCTTTTTATAACCAACCAAACGTTTCGGGGCTTCCCATCCGCCATTGATTGGCGAGGCATAAATTTGTGCAATAGCTTTACCATCAATTTTTGATGTGTTTTTCACGCTAAAGCTAACACTAACTTTTGCCTGATTTGCTTTAACATTTAGGTTTGACATCTCAAAGTTTGAATATGAAAGGCCATAACCAAACGGGAAAAGTGGTTTTTGATTAGTTTTATCAAGCCATTTATAGCCAACTGCCGCACCTTCAATATTATAATCAACACTTACACGGCCTTTAAGTTGGCTTGGGTTATTAACGGCAATACCAACTTCGTCGCCGCCAAGTTTTGGTCTTGGCAATTGGTCAACAGATTGAACAAAGCTTGCAGGTAATGCACCAGATGGATTTACCGCACCACTAAGAACGCGCGCAATTGCTGCACCGCCCGATGTTCCCGGATACCAAGCTTCTAAAACTGCGCCAGCTTTATCAAGCCATGGCATTATAACTGGGCCGCCAGTTTGCAATACAACAATTGTATTGGAATTATTTGATGCAACTTTATCGATTAAAGCATCGGCATTATTTTGAAGGTTCAAATTGGTGACATCAACGCTTTCACCTGTCCATTGATTACCGAAAACAATCGCCACATCAGCTTTTTTTGCAAGCTCGGCGGCTTTATTTATATCTTTACCATCATAATATGTGATTTGCGCCTTGGTAAGTTTTTGCAATTCTTTCATTGGCGATGATGGGTAATAAACCATTGGCCCTGGAAAATCATTTGGCCCTTCATTTGGAACAGCCATGCCGCCCACTGGGTAAACTTGGGATGAACCACCGCCCGATAAAACACCCTTATCAGCATGACCACCAATTATAACAATGCTTTTTGCGCTTTTTGAAATTGGAAGAAGGTTACGCTCATTTTTAAGAAGGACAATGCCTTCTTCTGCGGCTTCTTGGGTGATTTTACCATTTGCGGCAAAATCAATTTTTGATGATTGGTCACCATTTAGCGGATGCTCAAAAAGGCCATTTTCACTCATGGCATATAAAATTCGATAAACCATATCATCTAAACGCGCTTCTGAAACATGGTTATTATTTACGGCTTCATCTAATGCGCCCGCAAAATATGGTGATTTGTCAAATGGATAACCTGATTGCTGATCAAGGCCACGATTTGCCGCAGGAATGGTTGAATGGGTTGCACCCCAATCAGACATTACATAACCCTTATAGCCCCATTCTTTTTTAAGAACTTGGTTTAACAACCAATCATTTTCGCACGCATAATCACCATTAACGCGATTATAAGAACACATAACAGAACCGGGGTTTCCAATTTCATTGGCAATCTCAAATGCCAATAAATCAGATTGGCGTGCCGCCTGTTCGTCAATTTTTACGTCTATTGTGAAACGATTAGTTTCTTGGTCGTTAAATGCATAATGTTTTAAAGTTGAAACAACATGATTTGATTGAATGCCTTTAATCGCATTACCCGCAATATTTCCCGCAAGCAGTGGGTCTTCACCAGTATATTCAAAATTGCGCCCATTGCGTGGTTCACGTAGAAGATTTGCACCACCCGCAAGCATTATATTAAAACCTGAAAGCCTTGCTTCGCTGCCAATCATTGCTCCGCCTTTATAGGCAATCTCATCATTAAATGTTGCCGCAAGCGCGATACCAGATGGCAATGCGCTTCTTTCACGTGGATTTGGTGATCTTTGTGTTGCAACGCCAACGCCCGCATCAGTTTGCGATTGTGCAGGAATCCCAAGGCGTGAAACCCCCTCTATATAACCCGCAGAATTTGGCATGCCATTTTTAGGCGCGGTACTTTTCAACCATTCGGCAGTTGTCGAAAAATAGCCCATTAGCATTTGCAATTTTTCTTCGCGTGTCATTTTACTGACAAGCTCTTGCGCCTTTTTATCATTTGCATTTTGCGCATTTGCATTTTGCGACATCGTAATTGCAAAAATTGCAACACAGCTAGCAAGCAATTGTTTTGTAGTTGAATTTTTCACGTTCACTCCCTTGATTATGCTTTGCAGTTTTTCTCTATGAACTGCTTTAAAGTTGGTAATGTTTTTACAAAATCATTCAATTCGGGGCTGATTTTGTTTAAAAATGGAATTAATTCTTTGGCATCCAATGCATCTGCCAAGAAATTATAACGAATTGGGCGAACGCCCATTCCCTCAAAAATTGAATACCATGATGGGGCGCGGAATAATTCTTCTGGCCCTGTTTCACGAAGTGCGGCGGATTTTTTGAAAACCTCTATTTTATCGCTAAGGCTTTGTGGAATTTTTTGATTTTTGCACCAGCGCCAAAATTCAGTATCTTCGCGCATTGTAAGGCAATAATGGGCGATGATAAAATCTTTAATTTCAATATAATCATCGGCAATGCGGCGATTAAAATCACGCGCCAATGCTTCATCACAATTTTTATCTGGAAAATATCTAAAGAAGAAATCAATTGTGCGATAAACTAAATGAATTGCGGTTGATTCAAGTGGTTCAATAAAACCTGATGCAAGGCCGAGTGATAAAACGTTTTTCGCCCAAATTTCTTTACGCATTCCTGATTGGAATGGAACAATCATTGGTTCGGTAATTGGTTTACCTTTAACTTGAGATAATAATGTTGCGGTGGCTTCATCATCTGAAATAAATTGGGATGCAAAGACATAACCATTTCCAGAACGTGATTGTAATGGAATTTGCCAACGCCAGCCAAAATCTTGCGCCGCAGATGTTGTGAATGCATCAGGTTCGCCAATATTTTCAGTTTGCACCGCAATTGCACGATTACATAATAATTCATCCGCCCATGAAATATAATCAATTCCAAGGGTTTTTCCGATTAAAAGCGCGCGAAACCCAGTGCAATCAACAAAAAAATCGGCATCAAGCGTTTCACCACGTTTTGTAATTAACGACTTAACAAAGCCATTCTCGTGGGTTTCAACACGTTCAATCATACCCTCAACACGTTTAACACCACGTGCTTCGGCATGATTACGAAGGTATTTTGCAACCAATTTTGCATCAAGATGTAGTGCAAAGGCGGCATTTGTTATCGGGCTGCCATTCGCCCTATTCGGAAGCATAAAGCGGTTTTCACGCGCCATAACACTTGCGGGCGCAAAATCCTGTAGCGGTGTTTCAAGGCCATTTTGAATTGCAAAAAGCCATGCATTATAAAAATCAGTATTGCCAATATTGGAACCAATCTGACCAAAGGGGTGAAAATAACTTTCGCCCTTTTTATACCAATCATCAAATTTAATACCTAATTTGAAGCTAGCATGGCATTTTTGAATGAAATCCTGCTCATTAATGCCAAGATTTCGAATAAGGCCAAGGAATGGTGGGATTGTCGATTCACCAACGCCAATTGTGCCAATTTCTTCGGATTCAATAAGAATTACTTCCAAACGCTCTTTGGGTATATGGGTTGCAAACAATGCTGCAGCAAGCCAACCAGCAGTTCCGCCACCCGCAATAATTATTTTTTTTATTTCATTATTTTGCATGAAACTAACCCGCTATATTATTGCAATGATTGATAAATTGGGCGTGCGAAGGTGCGCGCGATACAATATTTTGAATGTCAGATTTTATTTGCGAAAGCGCATTTTTAAAATTATCACGCCCCATATTTTCGACCAATGGCTCGTGGTTTTGTGGTAAAATTCCAAAACCTGAATACATGGCAAGCCATGAAATATGATGAAACATTTCCCACGAATAACGCACAAAATGCCCACGCTTTTTATATAATTCAATTTTTTCGCTTAAAGTATCTGGAATTTCCATTTGCGCGACATAGCGCCAAAATTCACTATCACCGCGTTGATTAAGTTTATAATGCAAGATTATGAAATCACGCACCCGCTCAAATTCTTTTTGTGCAATGCGATTATGTTCTTGAACAATTTTTTCATCAATACCATCGAAAGGGAAAAACATTTTCAAGCGTTCAATGCCATTTTGAATAAGCGCAATGGCGGTTGATTCCAATGGTTCTAAAAACCCGCAACTTAGTCCAATTGCGATACAATTTTTATCCCATGATTTTCGACGCCCTGGGGTAAACTTTATAAGGCGGGCATCGTCAATTTTTTCGCTTGGCAGGTTTTCTTCCAATGCTTTTAAAGCATCATTATCATTCATAAAGTCGCGCGCAAAAACATGACCATTTCCTGTGCGATGATTAAGCGGGATTTGCCATTGCCACCCTGCCGAATGCGCCGTAACTTTGGTAAGCGCA
>CAZKYS010000042.1:0-18581 GCA_964557085.1 uncultured Caulobacteraceae bacterium | reverse complement strand
TCGTTCCAGTGAAAGAAATTTCGGAACGTATAAAAAACAAAAACTTATATATTTTCGATGGTGACCCGCTTTTTATTCGTAAAATTAAGCAATTAAAAAATTGTCCTCTCATTAATGAAGTTTATCTTGATACAGAATCAGAAAAAATTCGCGCTATAAGCCAATATTTGAATATAAATCATATTGAACGCCCCAAAGAATTAGCAAGTAATAGAACGGATGGGCATGAATTGTTTGCTTTTGAATGCTCAAAAGTTCCAGATGCCGATTATTATGTGCAGGCTTTGTGCACTGCCCCGTTTGTTGATGAAAAAACTATAAGTAGGGCAATTCAGTTTTTAATTGATAATCCACAATACGATAGCCTAGTTGCTGTAAGAAGGCGAAAAGATTATTTGTGGGCAGACAATATGCCAACATATGGTTTTGGCCGCATTCCCAATAGTGTAGACCTTCCTTCAAGCATTATAGAGGGTATGTCACTCTATATTGTAAAAAACACTAAGAAACAAGAAATAGACAAACGCTTCACCAATAAGACATATTTGTTTGATCTTGATGCAACAGAAGACATAGACATAAACAATCAAGAAGATCTAATTCTAGCTGAATACATTGCGTCAGGTATGAGAGCAAATCAATTTTCTGAACTTAGGTTTTTAAGCGAATTTATGTCAACGCCAACAATTTCCGATTGTGCAAAAGATTTAGGTTTTGATATTTCCTTACCGCCAGAAATACGGATTTTGTCTGGTCGAAAAGCTATTGGCACAGCTAAAACAATGTCCTTGCGTGCAATCAATGAAAAAGACGAAGAAAATGCATGGCTTGGGATATATGATGCTTTGGATTTATATGATTTTGTTCGTCATGGCGATATAATTGCCGTTGGAACAAACGTGCCGCAAAAAGCTTTTTTTGGTAATTTGAACGGTTCATTAGCACTTCGCGCAGGTGCAGTTGGGGCGGTAATTGACGGAACAACACGCGATATTGGTGCTTTAAATGAACTTGGCTTTGCTACGTTTGCAAGGCGTGGTTATTACGAAGACATAAAATATCATGGCACATTAAACTCCATCGGAGAACCAATAAAAATTGGTGATAAATTAATTCATAGCGGTGATATTGTTGTTGGTGATGAAAACGGTGTGGTTTGCGTCCCACAAAATATTTGGCCACAGTTGAAAGAGTGTGCAATAGATTCTGCCTCAAAAGAATTAATGGTTAGATCTGCAGTTCTTAAGAATGTGGACGCGCGCGATATATTGAAAAATATCGGCGAATTTTAATATGAAAATTCTTTTTTATATTGAGCCAAATATACAGCTTAATAACCCAAACCTTGCGGCAAATTGGATAGAAATTGGCGTTACAAACCTTGCAAATGCTATTCATGATGCGTTTGATGGCAATGTGTCATTCGCCCTTACCTATAATAAAGAAATTGAACCTTACATTCCAAATGATGTTGAAATAAAAAAAATAGCATTTGAACAAGTTGAGACTTATGAATTTGGAAAATACAATTATACGGCAATTGAAAACGAAATATTGCTCAATCCACATTCTTTTCACGGCGCTGAAAAAGCAAAATTAATTTATAACAAATTAGATGGATTTAATCCTGATTTAATCATCGCTTTCTCGCCTTGTATATTTATAAAAAATATATTTCCAAATACCCCGATAATATCTTATGAATATGCGGCTTTTTCTCGAAAAATTCATCCTGAAAATTGGTTTTTTGATACAAATGGTCCATTCCAAAATTCGTTTTTAGACAAACATTTAAAACAATATTTGCCAAATGATGAGGCAATTGAAGCGGCTTTAAATATTGCCACAAACACTAAGGGAACGCTGTTAGAATTATTGCAATTTAATAATTATTGCGGGTTAGATTTAAGCTCCACGAAAAAGCGGTTTTTATTACCATTGCAATTTTCCAACTACCTACTTTTTGATGCCTACACCCCCATATTACAGCAATTCAAACTGGCTGAATATGTTTGCGCCCTTAAGCCAAAAGATGTTACATTAATTATTACTGAGCACCCAATGTCGGGTGAAATTACGCAACCCGCAAGAGATTATTTACAAAAACAATATGAAAATGTTTTTTTTGTGAAAAATGATTATCAAATTTCTACTTCTGATTTATTATCACCTATAATTGATGGCTATATTGGCGTAACTTCAAAAGCATTATTCTTATCTGCGCTTTGGCAAAAGCCACTAATCAGCATTGCCAAGGAGGGCGTATTTCATTCATTATCAAGCACTAATGACATAAATGAAGATTGGTCAGGACTAAAGCCAATAGATACTTTCAACCGAAACAAAATACTGTCATATTGTTTTATCGAAGGTGCCTTCCATAAAAGCGATTTACAAAACAAAACATGGACAAAGCAAACAATTAATAATTGCCTGAAAAATATTTCAAACTCACAACCTCTATTATGTTCTCGCGATGAACAAGAAATAAAAAAAATTGAAAGAAATTGGATATCACATACAAATAGTGAACTAAGCTATATTTTGAATTATAATGAAATTTTCAAATATATTGAAATTGTAAACCAAGATAAAAAAGAAGAATGTTTACACATATTAGAAATTGAGATTGAAAAAAATGCTTTTGTTGAAAATATCTATTTAAAGATTGAACATTCTTATCACATAGCTATGTCTTTATTAAACCATAAAGGTGATTTTGAAAAATCTTCTCATTTTTTCGATAAATCATCCCAAGAGTGTAAGCAATTTGATGGAAAAGAAAATTTTAGTCGCGTAAAATCCCTGTATTGGCATTCCTTATTTCATAGCATTTATTGCCATTATCTATTAGGAAATCATAATCTAGCGCTTCAAAAATACGAAAATGCGATTGCTATTAATGATGAATTATTCGGAACTTACGACCAAGAATTATTCAGCAGAATTTCATCATATTGCCCAGAACTCAAACTTAATGTTGCTTAGGCAACATATGATTATGGACAAAAGCTATAGAAAATGTAAAAGGGGCAATTATTTGAAAGGCTAAAGATGAAAGTTGCAATATTAGGTTCAAATGGACAATTAGGCGTTGATTTAATTAAAAATTTTGAAAATAAATCTGAAATTAAATTTATAAGTTTAACTAGAAGCGATTTAGACTTAGCTAATATTGATTCAATTCCTGAAAAACTTGCGCAAATTGAATTTGACGCCTTAATTAATACCACAGGTTATCATAAAACTGATGAAGTTGAATCTAATTCACAATTAGGAATTCTTATTAATGGCCATGTTCCAAAGATCCTTGCAAACACATGTAAGGCTAAGGGCGCGCGCTTTGTTCACCTTTCAACTGATTATGTTTTCGGCGGCCAAGATAAACGTGCGCCACTTTGTGAAGAAGATACTCCTGCCCCACTTAACGTTTACGGCGCATCAAAGTTATTGGGTGAAGGTCTTGCACGCACTGAATATAGTGACACAATTGTTTGCCGGGTTTCTTCACTTTACGGAACCGCAGGCGCAAGCGGCAAAGGTGGCAATTTTGTTGAAACTATGATTAGACTTGCAAAGCAAAATGGATTTCTAAAAGTCGTAGCTGACCAAATTATGGCGCCCACTGCAACAATAGATATTGCCGAAGCCATTTGCCAAATTTTACTAACAAAAGCGCCTGGCGGAATTTATCACGTTGCAGGAACTGGACAAGCAAGCTGGTTTGATTTTGCATCAGAAATTGTAAAGCAATGCGGTATTGACGTTCCAGTTTCCCCGGTTGAAACCAAAGATATGCCAACACCTGCAAAACGTCCACCTTATAGCGTTTTGAACAATGGCAAACTTGCACAAGTTACTGGTTTTGCAATGCCAGCTTGGAAAACTTCTTTGAACAAATATTTAAAAGACAAAGGGCATATTTCTTAATCCATGCCGCAATTTGATATTGATACTATTGTAATTGGTGCAGGTGTAGTTGGCCTTGCGTGCGCAATGGAATTGGCGAAAAGCGGCCATGAAACAATCCTATTAGAAAAAGAAAATCTAATTGGTTCTGGCTGCTCATCACGCAATTCAGAGGTAATTCACGCAGGTATATATTATCCTACCAACAGCCTTAAGCATTTGTGCTGCGTAGAAGGCCGTCGTTTACTTTACTCCTTTATGCAATCGCATGGCGTTAATCATAAAAAATGTGGCAAGCTAATCGTTGCAACTTCTGAAGATGATGTGGGAAAATTAGACGGAATTATGCAAAAAGCCACTGAGAACGGTGTTGAAGGCTTAGTGCGTCTATCTGCTGATGATGCAATTAAGCTTGAGCCATCCTTGAAATGCACTGGCGCTATATTGTCGCCAGAAACTGGAATTATGGATTCCCATGGCCTGATGTTGTCTTACCTTGGGGAATTTGAAGATAATGGCGGCGTTTTAGCGTTAAACAGCCCAGTAATTGCCATAGAAGCACTCAAAGGCGGCGGTTTTTTAATCGCTACTGGCGGTAACGAAGGCACTCGCCTCACTTGCAAAAACCTTGTCAATTCTGGTGGGCTTTATGCACAATCAATTGCCCACGAAATGACTGGATGGAATAAACAAACTGTCCCACCTAGGACATTAGCAAAGGGAAATTATTTTAGCTGCACTAAAAACAATGTATTTGAGCGCCTAATTTATCCAATTCCAGAAGTTGGCGGGCTTGGGGTTCATATTACACTTGATTTGGGTGGGCAAATTAAATTTGGCCCTGATGTTGAATGGCTTGAATTTGAAGACCCAGATTTAATTGACTATAAGGTTGATCCATCACGCAGTGAAAAATTCTATGATGCTGTTCGCAAATATTGGCCTGATCTGCCTGACGGTTCAATTCGCCCTGATTATAGTGGATGCCGGCCTAAAAACACGTTGCGCACCGACCCGGCTGGCGATTTTATGATTCACGGACCAGAAACACATAATATTGAGGGTCTAGTAAATCTATTTGGTATCGAAAGCCCAGGCCTTACTTCAAGTATGGCAATTGCAAAACGTGTTTCAGCCTTGATATGAATAAGGTTTTGAGCTGACTTAAATATATTTTTTCAAATATTCAATCGTATTAAAAAGGCCATTTTCAAGGCTAGTTATTGGCCTCCAATCTAAGATTTCATGCGCTTTTGAAATATCGGGTGTGCGCAAATACGGCTCCCCTGCCCTTGCTTCTTTGAAAATAATTTCTGAATTAGATTCAGTTAGTGATATGATTTTTTGCGCAACTTCCAAAACACTATATGCTTGATCGCTACCAATATTTATTGGATGCCAATTTTCATAAGGAAGCTTAATATTCCGCTCAAGTGCAATCATTAAATCGTCAACATAAAGCAATGTACGAACCTGCGAACCATCGCCAAGAATTTCAATCGGCTGATTTTGCAAAGCACGCATTATAAAGGCACTTACCATACGCCCATCAAAAGGATCCATATAAGGGCCATATGAGTTAAAGATACGGGCAATTTTTACTTCAACGCCAAATTCACGGTGATAGCAGGCCGCAATTGCCTCCTCTGCGCGTTTGCCTTCATTATAGGCGCATCTTATTCCAACAGGGTCAACATTACCAAGATAAGTTTCATCTTGTGGCTGAACTAAGGGGTCACCATAAACCTCACTGGTTGAAGCAATCAAAACTGGGATTTTTCGTTTAGCCGCAAACTCCATAGTTGCAACCGCACCAAGCATGAGTTTGGAAATTGTTGTTGCAGGTTTAGCCTGAAATAATTGTGGTCCTGCTGGGGTGGCAAAATTAAATATCGCTTCAATATCGCCTATTTTTTGACGAGATATATCTTCGGATTTTGCATCTATAAGTTGGAAATTTTCACCAAATTGGGTGGTGAAATTTTCAACATTACAACGCCGCCCAGTCGAAAAATCATCAAGGCAATATACGCGCGCGCCTTGTGACAAATAATGGGCAACCAAATTTGAACCTAAAAACCCTGCCCCTCCAAGGATAAGTAGATTTTTCATTTATTTTAATAATTCTTCTCTGATTTTTTCACAATCCGAACTCTTAATATTGCCTTGATTACACACTTTTTCTAGTGCTTTTATAGCGTAAAATTTCCCTGCTACATCGGAAGAAATTACTGCGATTTGTGAATTTGTCGATAAATTTGCGTCTAATTTCTGTGTTATTGGCACAGGTTTATTATTTGCCTTTTGACTATCACTAACAGTGCTCCATGATTTATTATATATAGGTGATTGTTGTTTAAGAATTACATCGACATAATTGTTAGGGATTTGCGCGCGCGGTAAAATTGACGCAAGAATGCCAACAGACCATGCAATAATTCCAAAAATAGCCAATCTAGAAAACATTGCCATTATTCCAATTCCGATTGAAAGGAATAAACCTAATGATGCAAATAAAGATAAACTATTAGGAAAACCAATAAGTTTCAGACATAAAAAAGAAACAATTGCGCCTAAAGATGCAATAATCCAACGGACACCAACTTCCATAATATAATCCTTTATTCAAACGCAGTTACTATATATGTCCAAGATTAAATAATATTTTGTTCACTCCATATATAGACGCAGGCGTTCCACGCTTGCGAATCTCGGCAGCAACTTCTTCCACATCGGGGTAGCCAACTTTGTTTAGCGCCTCTATAAAATGGTTCATTTCATATAAGCCTCTATAAACAAAGTCTTTCTTAATTATGCCTAAGTTAAATTGATCAATAAAAATTAAGCCTGCCCAATGTATTTGGCTACGAGCTTCCATTTTCTCTAAAATGTTGTTCATTTCTGCTGAAATCTTTACCTTCCAAGCAGCTCTTTGTTCATTACTTTGAGCAGCCGATAGCAAATTTCCTAATTCATCATATTTTAATTTAGAAATATCAAAGTTTATGCTTGGCGATTTGTTATCCCATACATCAAATTTTGAAATTTCTTCGTATAATTCTTTCGGAAACAATATAATTTTCTGGCTCAATTCATCTACATTCCAACCTCTAATTTTTGAACCTAACTCAGAAACTGAATAAAGAATTTTCGGGATAAATCCACCTTTCTTAATCAATGCTAAAGACATGCCAACTTCACCAAATTTAATTGCGTGAAGCCTTGACGAAGAAGGTTTATAATTTCGCCAATATTGGTTCCAAATTTTAGATTTTTGTACTTCTTCGTTTACGCAAAACAGAAAAGAGCCTATGTGATATGCTGGTTCAAAATTTTCCGTCGGTGCAATTAGATGTGCATCACTTTCCAACATTTTATCAAAAATTTGACCAGCGCGATTGACATCATACATCATGCTATCATTCAGAACTATTAGTTTTTCAGATATAATTTTTTTATCTAAAAGGTATAATATACCTGCTTGATATGCACCAAAATCACGGCCAAAATTTGGACGTTCCAATAATTTCCAAATTTTACTGCCAATGATATCTTTTGAATTTTGGCTTAATTTACCGTTACATACTAGTAAAATAGAGATTTTTCTATCGGCCAACAAGTTTATCACATTCAATATTGATTTTGGTAAACTTTTGCCACCTTGCGTAACAACCAAGGCGACTTTTTCAGTAGCTCCAGTAGAAAAATCAGTTTCAACTAGTAATTTACCAGTAATTTTAGCAACAGTAATAACGAACAAATCCCTTATTTTTAAGTAAACAACATATATTTGACCTAATGTAGAGCCAAAAAGATAAAGAACTAATTGTTCCCATATTGATAATTGCATTTGCCAAAACCTATTTTAGAATACTTCCTTTTATTAAAATTAAATTGCAACATCAATGCGAAAACTGACTTTTAAACCTTGTTTGCTGACATATATTAAGGCATGTAGAAATAAAGTTTTTAAGAAAAAATTCAATCTTTTAAGATTTTTTGGAGTTAGTATATTGCATTACAATGATTTTTTATGCGCTATTGATGTTGCTAGCAAATTTTACAATTGTGTTAAAATATTTGGCTGGATACATCACCCAAATAAAAAAATTGTTGATGTTAGGCTTTTAACAAACAATGTGATATCGGAAATAAACGAAATAAATTTACCACACCTTGGCGTTTCGAATTTAGGCAAAAACAAAGGTTTCTCAATTCAGATACTTTTTAGAGAAGAGTTTTTTCCGTCTGACTCAAGAATTGTTTTTTTTACTGATGATAATGAAACTGTAGAATTTTTACTTCAAGATTTAATCAATGAAAGATTAATTCAAGAACCATCTGCGCGATTAAGTGATGAGTGGATGGACTATATTAGGAGTATTAAAGGCGCAAAAATCCTTGATGTTGGGGGCCGCTCAAGAAGTGGATTGGACAGAAAAACTTCTTTCCCAAATGCTGATATAAAAACTATTGATATTTTGGAAGGTGAAAACGTTGATATTGTTGGCGACGCACATGAATTATCAAAATATGTTCCGCATAATTCATTAGATGCAATTTATTCAGTAAGTGTCTTTGAGCATATTTTCATGCCTTGGAAAGTTGCATTAGAAATGAACAAAGTTCTAAAAATTGGTGGCACTGCATTGATTCATAGCCACCAATCTATTGGAATTCATGATGCCCCGTGGGATTTTTGGCGCTTTTCTGATGAAGCATGGAAAGCAATATTTAATTCTTACACTGGATTTGAAATTGTTCGCGCTGAAATGGGAGAACCGCAATTTCTAGTCCCTATGAGATATAGAAATGATAAATTCAATGCCGAAAGGTCATGTGGATTTGAATCTTCAACTGTTTGGATAAAAAAGACGCATGATTCTAGTTTAAGTTGGGATGTCAACTTAAACAATATATTGAACAACTCTTACCCAAAAGATTAGTGCTTTAATTGAATAAAATATAAAGGTATAAAAATCCTATTATAATTCTTAAACCAAAACACCATCTGCATATCGCCAATTTGTCCCATCGCTGATTGCAAGTTTTTTGTTATTGGCGCCGTCAGATATGGCAATCATTTCGCCAAGTGTTGAGGTAGATGGTTTTGTTGCAATTGTATAAGTCTTTAATTGCAAATGACCATTAGAATTTGCAACAATTGTTCCATTAACAATATACCCAGTTAAAGTTTCAATCTGTCCATAGGTATTTAACCTGACCTTTACTGCATAATTTCGCCCGCCCATTGCTATGTTATCATTGCCAAGTGCATTAGTGTGAACATTGCTGTCGGAGGCGAATGAAAGCATATAACCACCTAATTTCGTAGCCCATTTGGCACCATCAATATCCCCAAGCCAATTTATTGACCCTGCCTGTGCTTTTGAACTTATTTGATTTGCGGTGAAATTATTATTCAAGAGCATTGCCGCATTGGTATCTAACGCTATTTTGGGATTGGCATTTGCACCATTTGGATTATCAATTTTAATGTTTACACCCGAATCGATTTGCCGTTCAATTGCATTGCCATTATCAATTCTTGCAATAAAACCTGAATTCGAAATATAATTTAAAGAGCGATTCAACTGCCCAGAAACAGGAACCCAATTATTATTGGCAAAAACGACAGACATATCCTGATCTTCAAGCCATGCAACATAACCTTCACGGGGCGTGAAATAAGTCCAACCAAGGTTATAAAATGCCGCAATTGCACCTGTAGGATAATTTTGCCAATCAATACCACTTGCACCATTGGGAATTATATAACAATCACCGTCATTGGGGTTGGCTGGCTGGTTTGTGACAAGTCGTGATTTAGCACAACAATTAATCAATTTATCAATTATATTGAAAGCCTCATTGACACTTACATGCTTCATAGTTTGCGAAGCGAGAATATACGGTAAATTTATTTTCGGTGTAGTGTCTGGCATAGTTTTTCTCCAAATTAATTTGGAAAAAATATCTTGGAAATACAAAAGGGGGATAGGTAATGCCTATCCCCCTTATTTTCATAATAATAGTAATTAAAATCTATGCAGGAGCAAGGTGCAATTCAGCCTTTTTATCAAGCTCTTTAAAGGTTGCAATATTGTAATAAGTTGGGTTTGTAAAATCGCCATATTCATTGCGGTGTGACGCAATTTCAGCAACAATTTCTTCAACTTTAAATTTAGGGTCAAAATTAAGCTGTGCCTTAGCTTTTTCCCAAGTAACTTTATAATTACGGAAATCTTGCACATCGCGGGTTTCAATCTCCGCTTTAATGCCAAGTGCTTTTTCAACACCTTCTTGAACCAATTTTGCAACTTCCCCAACTGTGTAGTTTTCAGATGCAATATTGAAAACACCAGATACTTTCTCTGGAGCATCAACAGCATTGCAATATGCTTGGACAGCATCATTAATTGACAAAATTGGGCGCCAAATCGCAGGATTGTTTACTATAATTTTCTGATCTAAAACTGCGGCTTTGAACATTGTATTAACAATCAAATCAAAGCGAGTTCGTGGGCTATAACCACACACAGTTCCCTGACGGAAACAAATTGTTGAGAATGTTTCATCTTCCAACTGACGAATTCCAAACTCACCAATTAATTTAGAAAGGCCATAAGGATAATTTGAACGTGCTTCGCGGGTTTCGTCATAAAGTTCATTTACAGTAAAGCCGTAAACTGAGCATGTACCACCATAAATATAACGACGAACTTTTGCTCTTTTTGCAATCCACGCAACGAATGAAGGCGTAGCACCATTTTCATGGAAATTCCTTGATGGTGAATACTCGGCCATAGGGTCGTTTGAAAGACCGGCAAGAAAAATAACAGTATCAAAAGTTTTCAAGTCATCTTCAGTAAGCGAATTAGCGTCTTTTTCGATAATTTTTGCTTGCTCTGGAAGGTTGTTCCCAAACCAAAACAAATCAATAACCGTTACGTCATGGCCGCGCGCAATTAACTCTGGTGTAAGTTTTGAACCAATAAAACCGGCACCACCTATTATTGCAATTTTCATTATCAACTCCTAATATGGCTTAGCTTTGAAAAGCCAAGCTTGAATGCAAATATATATTAAATTTTGAAAGCCTGCGCTTCAGGGCGCGCCATCCACTCTGCAAAGGTTTGTGCATCGCGGTCTTTTTGAGAAACAAATGGATTATCAACTGGCCATTTAACGCCAATATCTTTGTCATCCCACTTAAATCCAGATTCACAAGCACCGTTATAATTACCTGTGCACAAATATTGCACTTCGCAATAATCGCTCAATGCGGCAAAACCGCGCGCAAAGCCCGCCTCACCCCATAATTGAAGTTTATTTTCTGATGAAGCTTCAACACCATACCATTTACCCAAAGTTGGTGAATTCGGGCGAATATCAACTGCAACCAAAAATGCTTTACCAGTTGCAACACGCATTAATTTTCCCATAGGTGGTTCCCATTGGAAATGTAAACCACGGATTACGCCTTTGCGCGACCCTGATTGATTTGCTTGTACAATATTCAACTCAAGGCCGATTTCTTTCCAAGAATTTGAATTATAAATTTCCCAAAAATAGCCGCGGTCATCAGAAAATTGCCTTGTTTCAATTAGAGACAAACCTTCGATTCCAGTATCTTTTTTTTGCAAATTCATTATATGCTTCCTTCGGGATTTATTAGGCATTCAAATTAACTAATTTAATTATAAGGTGATGATGACAACCTATGTTCAATCAAAAATCCTGAAAATATTTTATCAAACCCAGTTCAATGAAATTAGCAAACTCATTTTCGACGCTTGTTAACCATTGCAGCTGAATGAGTCAATCCGCGCAACTTCAAAAAAAGTGGTTATTTATTTGGTCTAACCTTGAAGCACTATAATTTACGGAGGAAAATTCAAGACAACGGATTAAACAGTCCATAAATTAAAATAAAATAGCAATTATTAAAGCTTCTTAGACACAACTATGGACTAGATGCTGCTTTTAATTTTATCAATATTAATACTGTAATTTTCATAAAAAATGATAAAATTACAATATCAATAGCTATAATTTTCAAAACATTACTTAATAGTTTTAACAAGATAATTAAAACATTTTATAACAATATATTAATTTTCAGCAATAATTTTCAAATCTAAAATATGCTTTAGTAACTAGTTCGGAACAATGTTTTATTGATTGACATATTAGCAAGATAGCCATATTTGCACCAAGTCTGAATCATGGGAAATATAGATTGTCTAAAGCCGCATCAAATATTACGAAATTTTCATCTGGTTTTAAAGATATTATAGATGGTATTAAATCATTTAAAGCTTGGTCATTGATGGCATGGAGCGATTTAGAAGGTCGCTATTCGAGAACTGTGATTGGTCCATTTTGGGTATCAATTGCGCATGGTTTTTTTGTTTTTGGCTATGCTTTTTGGTCTTCAGCAATTTTGAAACAAGATATGCATGAGCAATTACCTTTTGTTGCAATTGGATTAACTATTTGGGTATGGATTTCTTCTGCACTAAATGAATCGGGCAATTCTTTGGTAAAGGCTGCCTCGTTTATTTCTGCATACGACCTTCCCTCTTCTCTACATATATTCAGATTCGCGGCTAATCAGTTTTTTAGTTTGCTTCATAATCTAGTTATTGTCTTAATCGTATTTGCATTATACCATCGCAGCTTACAATTGCAGGCACTACTTGCAATTTTTGGGACAATCATTGTTTATTTATTTACGGTTGGTATAGGCCTTATATTTAGTATAATGGGTTCAAGATACCGTGATGTTCCACCATTGATAGCTTCTGTTGTAAGCGGATTGTTTATTCTTACACCAATTTTTTGGAAAAAAGAAAACATTCCAAGTGCAGGATGGATAGCCGATATAAATCCATTTTATCATTTAATAGAAATAATTAGGAAGCCCCTAATGGGAAGTGGCTTTGATGCGATAAATTGGGTAGTTTCTATCAGTGTTACATTTATTGTTTTGTTTATCGGTATAGTCACTTACTCAAAATTCAGTAATAAAGCTAAATATTGGCTATAAAGAGAATTGAAATGTCTGCATTTGTTTCGCTTGAAAAAGCATATGTTCGTTACCCGGTTTTTACATCCTCTAAGCAGCAATCTTTATTAACTGCTATCGCATCAAGCGCATCATTTGGAAGAATTGGGCGCGCAACTGACGGTATTCAAGTTATTGAAGGCTTAAGAAATATTTCAATACGCCTTAACGAAGGTTCTAAAGTTGGAATTATAGGAAGAAACGGGTCTGGAAAATCAACTTTATTAAAGGCGCTTTCTGGTATTTGCCCGCCTGTAATTGGTAATCGTAATTATAATGGAAGAATATCAACTGTATTATCAATAGGAAGCGGCCTTGAGCTTGAAAAAACTGGAAGAGAAAATGTAAATTATGTGGCCTCTATTTTCGGCTACAATAAAGAGCAAATTGAAAATATATCAAATGGGATTATAGATTTCTCTGACTTAGGTCAGTTTTTTGATATGCCAATTCGCACCTATTCTTCAGGAATGATGGTTAGGTTAAGCTTTGCAATTGCTACCGCTCTAGAAGGCGATATTCTTCTTGTTGATGAGGTATTATCTGCCGGTGACATGCACTTTTTAGAACGTGCATCACATAGATTCAAAGAGCGCTTAAAAAACGCTAAAGTATTTGCCTTAGCAACACACGCTGAAGCGGCTTTATTGGACTTCTGTGAAGATGCAATTTGGATGGCATCCGGGCAAATTGTCGATTATGGAAGCCCCAAAGATGTTTGGACTAATTATACTAAACAAGAACCGCGTTTCCCAAATGGCGTAAGTGAAAAATTGGTTTTCCCACTAAATGAAAACCAATAAAAGAGGTTTTAGTTTTGCCTGCTAATTTGTTAAAAAAAATATGGCGTATGTTGCCTTTGAAAATTAGGCAAAAAATTGGGCAAAAATTAAACATAATTACTTTACCAATTAAAATAAATTATATTAAATCAATACTTAAACGTCCAAATCAAATTGACGATGGTGTTACCTTGATTGGCCTGTTCAATGGCAATCTAGGGCATTCTACAGCTGCGCGTCTCCTTGCGCTTGATTTAGAAAAGAGCGGCATAATATTCAATAGCCTTGACACAACATCCTTACTTAATCATTCAAAAGAAATAAATGATTTCTGCAGCTTCGATAATAAAGACTCATTTTATGGAAAAACTTTAATAATAATTGCAAATCCTGATTCCGCAATTCACATTCTATGGAATATTAAGAATGAAAATTTAATCGGTAGAAAACTTATATTTTATTGGGTTTGGGAGTTAGAAACTTTACCAAAATATTGGAATTACTTCAAAGGCGTGGCATCAGAAATCTGGACGCCTTCTAATTTTTCTGCTGATACTATTGCAAAAGATTTTGATGTTCCAATAAAGATTGTCCCACATTCTGTTGCGCTTAGCGACAATAAATTGCCTATAAATGCGCTAGAAATTAAAAAAAATATAGGCATTGAAAAAAATAGTTTTGTAGCATTACAGAGCTTTTCTTTTTCGTCGTCAATAGAAAGAAAAAATGTTTTGGGAGCAATAGAAGCATTCAAAATTGCGTTTGGAAAAAGTAAGTCACACACTCTAATATTGCGTTATACAAACTCTATTAATTATAATGACGCATTAAATAGATTAAAATTTGCAATTCAAGAAAGTGGGATAAATTGTCATTTGATAGAAGGGCAATCAATTAAAGACATGTATGATTTTTATGCAATCGCAGATGTATATATTTCTTTGCATAGAAGCGAAGGATTTGGTCTTAATATAGCGGAAGCATTGATAAATAAAATACCTTGCATCACCACAAATTGGTCTGGCAATCTAACTTTCACTCCGAATGACTATCCTTTTTTAATTGAACAAACACCAATTAATATATATGATATAGACAAAATTTACGTCAATAATAAAGCAAAATGGGCACAGCCAAACATTACTCAGGCAGCTAGTATAATTAAAGAGATTTCACTACATGTTGAAAAGTATGAAGCGAAAATCATTGAAGCACAGGATTATGCTATAAAAAAACTTTCAGGTTTTAATTTTAAAAGACCTTATTTATAAATTGATTAATCATAATTGGGGTAAGAATGAATAAGAGAATTCGCAAAGCAGTAATGCCTGTTGCAGGTTTTGGAACACGCGTTTTACCAGCTACAAAAAGCCTTCCAAAAGAAATGCTACCTGTTTTTGATAGACCCGCTGTTCATTGGGTTGTTGAGGAGGCATTAGAAGCGGGGATTGAGCATTTTGTTTTTGTAACAGGTCGAAACAAATCATCAATCTCTGATTATTTTGACCGTGCTTTTGAACTTGAAGAAACCTTGGCACGTGCGGGAAAAACCAAACAATTGGAAATGTTGCAAAATATGTTACCAGTTGCGGGTT
Organism: uncultured Caulobacteraceae bacterium; assembly: GCA_964557085.1. Lineage (GTDB taxonomy): Bacteria > Pseudomonadota > Alphaproteobacteria > Caulobacterales > Aquidulcibacteraceae > Pseudaquidulcibacter. The sequence continues at coordinate 3,225 of CAZKYS010000042.1, read as the reverse complement.
CAAAATCTTTTGTTCGCCAACAATCGCCGCTTGGCCTTGGTCATGCGGTTTGGTGCGCGCGTGATATTATTGGCAACGAACCGTTTGCAGTCCTATTGCCAGACGTATTGGTTCAAGCGCAAATTTCTTGTCTTCATCAAATGATTGATGCTTATGAAAAAGTTGGCGGCAATATTATCGCGGTTGACCAAGTTCCAATGGATCAAGTCTCTTCTTATGGTGTGATTGCGCATGGTGCGCGTGAAGGCAATATAATGCCAATTACCGATATGGTCGAAAAGCCAAAACAAGAAAATGCACCAAGTAATTTGAAAATTACGGGTCGTTATATTTTACAACCTGAAATTTTTGACATTTTAGAAAACCAAGAACGCGGTGCGGGCGGTGAAATCCAATTAACCGATGCGATGCACGAATTAATGAAAACCCAAAAATTTAGCGCCGTAGAATTTGATGGTGAAGATTTTGATTGCGGTTCGCGCGAAGGTTATACAGAGGCATTTCTTGCTTATGCATTGAAAGACGAAGATTTGGGTGGCAATATACGTAATATAGTAGAGCGGCTTTTAAAATAAATGGAAGCAAAAGAAAAAAACAATAAAAGGATAATTGTTACTGGTGGTGCAGGGTTTATTGGCTCTGCGCTGATAAGACACCTTCTTAAACAAACTAACTATGATGTTTTAAATATTGATAGCCTTACATATGCTGGAAATTTAAGTTCACTTAAATCTGTGGATAATTTTCAAAATTATCATTTTGAAAAAGCTGACATTTGTGACAAACCTAAAATTAGCAATTTAATTGATAATTATAATCCAGACTGGATAATAAATCTTGCCGCAGAGACACATGTCGACCGTTCAATAAATTCCCCAATAGCATTTATAAATACAAACTTGGTTGGAACATTTAATCTATTAGAAGCCACACGAGGTTATTGGGAAAGATTAACGGATGAAAAGAAGAGTCATTTCAGATTTCTTCACGTATCAACCGACGAAGTATATGGCTCATTAGGCGAAAAAGGGAAATTTAGTGAAAAAAGTGCATATATGCCAAATTCACCATATTCCGCAAGCAAGGCTGGTTCAGACCATTTGATAAAAGCTTGGTACGAAACTTATGGACTGCCTACTATTGTTTCTAATTGTTCAAATAACTTCGGTCCTTATCAATACCCAGAAAAACTAATTCCTTTATCAATAATAAATGCATTGAATGGTACACCAATTAATATTTATGGGGATGGGAAAAACATCCGTGATTGGCTATTTGTAGAAGATCATGTGAAAGCACTGGAACTTATCTGTCTAAAAGGTCGCTTGGGGCAAACATATAATATTGGATCAAATAATGAGAAAAGCAATTTAGAAGTTGCAAATCAAATTTGCGAAATATTGGATAAAATTTCACCAAAAAACATTTCTCATAAAGAGCTTATTACTTTTGTTAAAGACAGACCTGGTCATGACAGACGCTATGCGATTGATGCCACAAAAATCCATACCGAAATAGGATGGTCGCCTTCATGCGGATTTGACGATGGTTTAATAGAAACTGTAAAATGGTACAAAGATAATTATAATTGGTGGTCGCCTATTTATAACAGGCAAGACAAATAGTTAAAGTAACGTATTTAAAGGCGATTAGAAAATGAAGGGCATAATTTTAGCTGGAGGGTCAGGAACAAGACTTTACCCTATGACAAATGCGATTTCAAAGCAGCTTATTCCTATTTATGACAAGCCGATGATTTATTATGCGCTGTCAACTATAATGTTAGCAGGCATAAGGGACATATTGATAATAACAACACCACATGATTTGCCGCTTTTCAAACGCCAGCTTGAAAATGGTAAACAATGGGGAATAAATATTGAATATGCAATTCAGGAACAACCAGAAGGACTTGCACAGGCTTTCATTATTGCTGAGCAATTTATTAATAACGAACCTTCGTGCCTGATATTAGGTGATAATATTTTTTATGGCTCAGGGCTTGAAGACATTCTAATCGATGCAAGCAACATTGAAAATGGAGCCAATGTATTTGCCTATCAAGTTTCAAACCCAGAAGCATATGGCGTTGTAGAATTTGATGAACATAAAAACGCTATTTCAATTGAGGAAAAGCCACTAAAGCCTAAGTCAAATTGGGCGATAACTGGGATTTATTTTTACGACAATAAAGTTGTTGAAATTGCAAAATCTTTAAAGAAGTCGCGACGTGGCGAATATGAAATAACAGATTTAAACAATCATTATCTAATAAAAGGAAACTTGAAAGTAAAAACATTATCTCGCGGCTATGCTTGGATAGATACTGGAACGCCAGATAATTTACTTGATAGTGCAAATTTTGTTCGCGTTATAGAAAAAAGGCAAGGTTATAAAATAGGATGCCCAGAGGAGATTGCTTGGCGAAAGGGCTTTATCAACAACATAGAATTCAAAAATTTAATAAAAAAATTGGGGAAAAATAATTATTCCCAATATTTAAATTCTTTATTAGAAAGTGGGCTTTGATTTAGAAAATACACTGACTAATCCGCACCAAACAGGTCACGTGTATATATTTTATCCTTTACATCATTAAGTTCATCGCCAAAACGATTAGCAATAATAACATCTGACATTCGCTTAAACTCATTGATATCATTTATAACGCGCGAATTGAAGAAATACTCATCTTTAAAAGTTGGTTCGTAAATTATTGCTTCTATCCCTTTTGCCTTTATACGTTTCATTATGCCTTGGATTGACGAATCGCGGAAATTATCGCTGTTTGCTTTCATTGTAAGGCGATATATTCCAACAATTTTCGGGCGTTTTGCAATGATTGAATCAGCGATAAAATCTTTGCGTGTTGTATTGGCATCAACAATTGCACGAATTAGACTTTGCGGAACAGATTTGTAATTTGCCAATAATTGTTTGGTGTCTTTTGGCAGACAATAACCACCATATCCAAAACTTGGATTATTATAATGCATTCCAATGCGCGGGTCTAAACAAACCCCTTCGATAATCTCACGCGAATTAAGGCCCAAAGCCTCTGCATATGAATCAAGTTCATTGAAATAAGCAACACGCATTGCAAGATACGTATTGGCAAATAATTTTATTGCTTCGGCTTCATCTGAATTAGTGAAAAGAATTGGAATGTCTTTTTTTACTGCACCTCGCGCCAATAAATTTGCAAAAACTTCTGCACGTGCAGAT
>CAZKYS010000041.1:0-18625 GCA_964557085.1 uncultured Caulobacteraceae bacterium | reverse complement strand
ACATCAAAGCCCGTAATTACGCCAAAATCGACCAATGCATGAAGATAATAACCATAATTAGAGGCATGATATTGATCCCAACCCCAAAGATTTATTTTACCAAAATCAATGCCATCATAAGGATTATTGTCGGCAATTCCCAATTTGAAAGCCTGATTCCATGCAAGGCCAACGGGAATAACATTTTTTATCGCGCCATTATTGGCGTCAAGCGCGGCCTTATAACCCGCAAAGACATCATTACCCATTTGTTCAATTGGTTTGCCATACCAAAAACCACTTGATTTATAAGTTTGGTCGGCGCGTGACCATGTGGCGGTTAGATAAAGTTCAGTTTTTTTGTTTTTCGCCTTAAATGTCTGTGCAAGTTTTTGCGAATATTCGATTAATTTGGCGGGATTATTTGGGTTTTTAGCATCCAAAGTGGAATAGGATTGCATGATTACAATATCCCACTTTTTATCAATTAAGTTTAGCTTTTTATCAAAATGCGTATCAAGCCCCGAACCCGGAATGGTTTCAAGCGAAATGTCAAAATCCATATTGGCCTGTTTTGCAAAAGTCTTAAAAATAGACGGAACCCCGCCAATCCCTTCATTATTCAAATCATGCACATTTTCAGGATGATAAAACTGCGCCGACCCCGTCGCCCCATAAGTGAACGAATTACCGATAAATAAAACCTTTTTACCATCCGCAAGAGCAGGGGTGAATAGGAGGGTGAGGATAAGGGGGATAAGGCGAGTTTTTTTGTTTTTCGCCTTAAATGTCTGTGCAAGTTTTTGCGAATATTCGATTAATTTGGCGGGATTATTTGGGTTTTTAGCATCCAAAGTGGAATAGGATTGCATGATTACAATATCCCACTTTTTATCAATTAAGTTTAGCTTTTTATCAAAATGCGTATCAAGCCCCGAACCCGGAATGGTTTCAAGCGAAATGTCAAAATCCATATTGGCCTGTTTTGCAAAAGTCTTAAAAATAGACGGAACCCCGCCAATCCCTTCATTATTCAAATCATGCACATTTTCAGGATGATAAAACTGCGCCGACCCCGTCGCCCCATAAGTGAACGAATTACCGATAAATAAAACCTTTTTACCATCCGCAAGAGCAGGGGTGAATAGGAGGGTGAGGATAAGGGGGATAAGGCGAGTTTTCATACCTAAATATGCGCATTCTCAAAAAACAAAACAAGAAAAAAGTCAATAAAAACTAAAAACCACGCTTTTTAGTTTTTATTGTCCGCTTAAAACCAAGTTTGCGAGTGAGGAGCGTAGCGACGAGGGTGCAAACTTGAGCCTTATCCCGCCAACACTGATTTAACCTTTTCCGCCAATTGCGTAAGTTCGAATGGTTTTGGTAGGAAGGAGATGTTCATGTCTGCCTCTAATACTTTGCCGAAATCTTGTTCGGCATAGCCTGACATGAAAATTATGTTGGTTTCGGTTAGGAAATCCTTGGCCTCGCGCAGCATGGTTGGGCCGTCCATGATTGGCATTACCACGTCGGAGATTAGAAGATCGAAAGAATTTGGACGCTCGGTCAAAATTTCGAGGGCTTCTTCGCCATCGCCTGCCTCGGTTACGTCATAGCCGCGTTGGCGCAATAAAAGCGCGGTGATTTCGCGTAATCTGTCTTCATCTTCTACAAGAAGGATTTTGCCTTGACCTGAAAGGTTTTTGGCGCGTTTTGGTGGGTCGTTTGGTGTTGCAACTGGGGTGGATTCGATTGTTGCAACTTCGGTGGTTGCAGGAAGGAATACGTTAAAAGTTGTGCCTTTGCCGATTGCAGTGTCGATTGTGATATAACCGCCCGATTGTTTGACAATGCCGTAAACGCTTGCCATGCCAATGCCTGTTCCTTTGCCGCTATCCTTGGTGGTGAAGAAAGGTTCGAAGATGTTTTTTGCGACTTCTTCGCTCATACCTGTGCCATTATCGGTGACGGAGATTTGGCAATATTTGCAATCGGGAATATCGACCACACGCTCATCCTTAAGGGCGGTGACGATATCATCTTTAACCGCGATTGCGGTTTTTACCGCAACATTTCCGCCGTTTGGATTATGGGTCAAAACCGCATCGCGCGCATTTGTGATAAGGTTCATAAACACGGTTTCAAGCTGTTGCTTGTCGGCTAAAACCGGCGGCAAATCACGGCCGTGACGAATATCAAGTTTGATACGCTCATCTAAAACTTGATTAAGAAGGAATTCAAAATCAGATAAAACCGCGCCAATGTCCAAAACCTCACGGCGAATGGTCTGCTTGCGCGAGAAGGCAAGGAGGGTGTGAACAAGGCTTGCGCCGCGCAATGATGTGTTACGGACGTTTTGAAGTTCATGATATGACGGGTCGCCAACTGTGTGGCGCATTAATAAAACATCGGTATTCAAGAGGATGATTGAAAGGATATTATTCAATTCATGCGCCATATCGGCGGCGATTTTGCCGATAACTTCCATTTTATTGGCTTGATTTAGGCGACCTTCCATTTCGCGCCTATCGGAAATATCAATCAGCAAAAGTGCGGCGCCCTTGTCACCATCTTCAAGAAGCCAGCCTTCGCAAATTGTTTGCGGATTGTTTTTCATTGAAAAATCAATTGGCGCTTGATTGCCAATTTTAAGTTTTGAAAAATTTTCAAAATCCTTTTCTTCAATAAGATCCTTTATATTTGCACCAGATTTTAGGCCAGAAATACGCTCAAAGGCGGGATTGGTTCCAATAATTTGCGCATCTTTAATGTCACGCTTTGAAAGCCTTGCAAGGCCAAGCGGCGCACCTTTTATGAGGTCATTAAGGTTGGCGCTTGAAATGCGTGGAACTTCGGCAATTTTTTCGATTTCGATGTCTTTAACTTCGATATTTGGTTGCACCAATTCCTTTGGTTTTTCTTCGGTGATTTCTTTTTTCGGCGGCGTATTAAGCGCAAGGCAGCGAACCAAAACATCATTACCAAGTGGGGAAATTTGCATAACGAAATCATCGGTTTTTTCAGTTATGGCTTTGTTTTTGCGCATCGCTTTTTGAAGGCGATAAAGCACATCATTTGGTGCAGATTGCCCAAAAATATCACCAAAATTACCATCTTTTAGGGAAATTCGCCATTCAGGATTGGCAAATTGCAAATCGCCATTACGCAAGAAAATTGCCGCAGGTTCATGAAAAGAACTAAGAAGCTGCACCGCAAATTTTGCATTTATTGGTTCTGCTTTGAGGAAGGGTAATAATGACATTTCTAACCTATTGGAATAGTTTGGGTTGATTTTTTGCGATTGGCAATGCTTAAGATTGTGCCGATGATTTTTGCAACGGCCTCATAATGTTCAGCAGGGATTGTATCTTCGATTTCAACACTTGCGAAAAGGGCGCGGGCAAGGGGTCTATCTTCGATTGTTGGGATATTGTGTTCTTTTGCGACTTCACGAATTTGCAACGCTACCCTATCAACACCTTTGGCAAGGCAGACGGGCGCCAAATCTTCACCCGGTACATATTTTAATGCAACCGCAAAGTGGGTTGGGTTGGTGATTACAACTGTGGCCTTGGGCACGTTTTGCATCATACGTTGGCGCGCTTTTTTTGCGCGTATTTGCTTTAATTTGCCCTTGATAATTGGGTCACCTTCGGTGTTTTTATATTCTTCCTTCATTTCATGTTTTGACATTTTATTGCGCTTCATGAAACTTTGTCGTTGAAAGAAATAATCAGCACCAGCAAAAACACCCAAAACAATAAGCAATTTCATCAATAGTTCTTTTAAAACCGAACCAATGAATTTACTTAATTCGGACGGCTCAAGATTTATAAGATTTTCGGTTGCCCCAAGTTTTGGTTTAATAACATTATAGGCAACAATGCCCAAAATCATAACTTTGAACAAAGTTTTTAAAAATTGCACCAATGCATCTTTACCAAAAAGACGTTTAAACCCTGCGATTGGGCTTATTTTGTCGGGCTTTGGCATAAGTTTTTCGCCATTAAACATAAGGCCAGTTTGCCCCGTATGGCCCGCTATTGCCGCGATTGACATTGCCCCCATCAAAACCGCAAGTGCAAGGCCAACATGATACATAATATCAAGCATTAAACGCTGTAATGAGCCGCCACTTATTTCAATCTGCTCAGGGCGTTCAATGAAATTGCGGCAATAGGCCATAATCTCACCAGAGATGCGACCACCCATATTGATTAAAATCATCGACCCCACTGCAAGTATCAAAAGCGCACTTACATCTTGGGATTTTATTACATCGCCTTTTTCACGCGCTTGCTGCAGTTTGCGCGGGGTGGGGTCAAAAGTTTTTTCGCTTTCGTCTTCTTCCATATTGCCCCCTATTGCAGCGATTGCGCCGCGCGCGTCATCGCATTAAGCCAAAGCGTAATGGCGCCGCCAACTGACAACATGAAAATGAAAATTCCGAATAAAACCTGCGCAGGTTGGGTGATAAAAAACACCTGAATTGACGGCGCGGCGCGGTTAATAAGGCCAAGTGCAACGTTATAAATAATCGAAAACACAATCAAAGGCGCCGCCATTTGGAATGCAATTTGAAAACTTTGTGAAAAGCTTTCAATAAGCCATTGTGCACCAATTCCTGTGGGAAAATGACCATTTGGGGCAAAATTATTATATGAATTAAGCGCGCCCAAAATAAACCAATGATGCACATTACTTTCAAGCATTACAACAACGCCAACAATGCCCAAAAAACTTGAAAATATGCTGTCTTGGTTACTTTGGGCGGGATCCATTGTCATGGCAAAGGCAAGACCCGTTTGAAAACCAACAATTGTTCCCGCAGTTGCAAGTGCGGCATATAAAATTCGTGTTGAGAAACCAATTGCAAGGCCAATCATAATCTCAACAATTATCATTGCGAACATTCCCGCATTATCAACGGGAAGGGGCGGTAGTTTTGCCAAAACCAATGGTGCGATTATGCCCGAAATAAAAAGCGCAAGCGCAAGTCGAAAACGCGGCGGCACACTTCCATCGCCAATTCCAGGGGCAAGCATCAAAAACGCCCCAATTCGTGCAAATACAAGGCCAATTGCCCATATTTGTGAAGGGATAAATTCCATTATCCGCCCTGTCCGAATGATGCAATGCGCGCCATTAATTCAATAAAAAAATCATTTAAAAGTGCGCCCATTAAAGGCAGGAAAATCAAAAGCGCCGCAAAAACCGCCAAAATTTTGGGAACGAAAACAAGCGTCATTTCCTGCACTTGGGTAAGGGCTTGCAAAAGGCCAATAACAACACCAACAACAAGACCAACAAGCATAACAGGTGCACTCATGGCAATTATCAACCAGACAGAGCTTCGGGCGACGTCTAAAACTTGATTTGGTTCCATGATTTTACCTACATTCTGCCAGTATTTACGCAATTCTTGCTGGGGCGATTGTAGTAAAAATATAGTTAATTTTTGGTGTATTTGGGTGCTGTAATAACTAAAGTTTTTCAATTTGCCTTATTGTTATAAATGTTTAAAACTTGGGGCGCAAAAGGCATGTGCACCCTCCTGTAAATAGGCAAAAAAAGAGTTAGAAATGCAATCAAATATTTTTCAAGATGTTTTAAATATCAATCTTAATCGTCGCAATGTTTTGGGCGCGATGGCGGCAATTCCTGCGCTAAATCTTATTGGTACGCAGGCGGATGCCCAAGTTGCATCATTTAAATCGGTTCCTGAAAATAATTTTGATACCGTGACAGTGCCTGAGGGGTATGAATGGAATAAGTTGATTTCATGGGGTGATGCACTTGTTGAAGGGATTGATGAACCAAAAATTCAACCCGGCCCACCATTTGTTTTTAATCGTATTGAACAAGAAAGACGAATGGGAATGTGCAATGATATGATGGCAATATTCCCAAAAAAATATCAATATCCATGGCCTGAAAATGGTAAGGAGTGGATTTTTTGCTCTAATAATGAATATGTTGTTCCTTATTTAATGCTTAAATCAGATGGCGGAAAATTAAATGCCAGCGCTCAAGAGGTAGAGGCTTTATATGCTGCACAGGGCGTTACAGTTTATGAAGTTAGGCACGAGGGCACTAATTGGAATGTTGTTAAAAACCCTAGCCTTGGCAAAGGTTTAAACCGAAGAATTACACCATTTACTGAAGTTGTTTATGATGGCCCTGCGAAAAATCACCCTTGGATAAAGCGCGCCGCCGAAATCACCAATGAAAGCGAAAAGCTTTTGGGCAATCTTCCAAAAAATAAGGATGGTGTCTTATCTGGCACAATGCAAAATTGTGCGGGTGGTTACACACCTTGGGGGACATATCTTACTTGCGAAGAAAACATCGATAATATGTTTTTCATTAGCGATCAAAAAAGCCAAAAACTTGCCGATGCGCGCAATGATGCGGGGTTTGATTTTGATCAAAAAAGCTTTGGTTTAGGTAATGATTGGAAACTTGGTGGCCCAATGCAATTTGACATTGCTAAAAGCCCGAATGGCCCATCATTATATGGTTGGATTGTTGAAATCGACCCTTATGACCCAAATTGGGCGCCGCGCAAACATACGGCATTGGGGCGTAAGAAGAATGAATCTGCAACCACTGTAATATGTAAATCTGGTCAAATTGCGGTTTATACTGGTGATGACCAATCAAATGAATTTGTTTATAAATTTATTACGACTGGTAAGTTTGATGCCAAAAACCGCGTTAAAAACCGTGTCTTGCTTTCAAGTGGGAAGTTGTATGCCGCACGATTTGAGTCTGATGGAACAGGGCATTGGATTGAAATTAATTTAAAAGCCGCCAATGCCGCGCCCTGTGGTGAGTTTGATAAACCTTTTAAAGATGAAGGTGACTTGATGGTTCGTGCCCGTGAAGCTGCACGTCGACTTGGTGCAACCCAAATGGATAGGCCCGAAGATGTCGAAAGCCCTGTTGATGGAACATTCATTGGTAAGGGGGCGGTATATGTGGTCTGCACCGGTAATCAAACTTCCGAAGGTATAAATGGCAATGCCGCCAACCCGCGCCGTACAAACCAATCTGGTGCAAACGAAATGAATTATACAGGCCAAATAATTCGAATTAATGAAGAAAATGGCGACCACGCAAAAACCAAATTCACATGGGAAGTTTTTGTAATGGGCGGCGACCATTCGGCAGAATATGCGCCAAATGTACGAAACGGCGGCGAAACCCATAATCTTTCATCATGGAAAGATGGCAAGCCAACAACATTGGGTGACAGGTTTGCCATGCCTGATAATATTACTTTTGATAAAAAAGGCTTTGCATTCTTCACAACAGATGGAACACCCGACAGTTTTCCATGTAATGATGGAATTTATGTGGTTTCAACACATGCCCCTGCGCCGCGCACAGTTAAGAGGTTTCTTACAGGGCCAATTGGTTGTGAAATTACGGGGCCATTATTATCGCGCGATAATAAAACCTTCTTTTGCGGCCTTCAACACATTGGCGATGAAGACCCAAAAGGCAATCGCTATCGCGGCAAAGAGGAAAAACCTCACTCAACCTTCCCAAACAACGTCTGGCCACGCGACACGATTGTATATGTGACTAAGAAAGATGGCGGTTTTATTGGCGACTAAATTTCCTTAGTCGCCGCCTTAAGCCAATCGCGGTCCTTATCATTAAGGTGAGGGCCGATTTCGCGGAATACGCGATTGTGATATTCATTTAGCCAATCAACTTCTTCGCGCGTTAAAAGTGCGAAATTGATTGCGCGTGTGTCAATCGGGGCAAGGGTTAGGGTTTGGAAGCGGTGCATTGGGCGCTCACCACCCTGCGGGATTTCTGCTTTGGTTACATATTGAAGGTTTTCAATGCGAATTCCATAAGCACCGGCTTTATAGAAGCCCGGTTCATTTGAAACAACCATACCTTCAACAAGTGGAACATTGGCAAGGACTTTGGCAATTCTTTGTGGTCCTTCATGCACGCCCAAATATGCGCCAACGCCGTGACCAGTTCCATGATCATAATCAAAACCACCATCCCACAATGCGGCGCGCGCCAATGTATCAAGCATACAACCAGGCGTGTTGGCAGGGAATTTAATGCGCGATAAGGCGATATGGCCCTTTAAAACACGCGTAAATCTATCTTTCATTTCATCCGAAATTTCGCCAACGCTTATGGTGCGCGTAATATCGGTTGTGCCGCAATCATACTGCCCACCACTATCGATAAGGAATAGAGAGCCTTTTAATATTGGCGCATTGGTTTCAATATTAACACGATAATGCGGCAAAGCCCCATGTTCACCCGCGCCAGAAATTGAATCAAAAGATAAATCCTTTAATTCAGGTGACATTTTGCGGAATTCCTCAAGTTTTTGACATGCATCAATCTCGGTTAATTTGCCAGATGGCGCATTTTCATCAAACCATGCCAAAAAGCGCGCCATTGCAATGCCATCAATATTATGCGCCTTTTGCATCCCATCGATTTCAGTTGGATTTTTTGATGCGCGTGGCAAGATTGTTGGATCTTGGCCTTTTACAATTGTTGCGCCAACGCCTTCAAGCAAGGTGAAATAATATGCGGCGGTGGTTTTATTATCCACCAAAACTTTTTTGCCATTTAATGATTTTAGGTCAGGTTCAAAATCATCCTCGGTTTTAATTGTAACGCCATTGCCCAAATGTTGGCGAACTTCGGGTGTAACTTTTTGCGGGGCAACATAAAGTGATGAAGTGCCATCTTTATTGATTATTGCCGAACCAAGCGTAAGCGGTGTGCGCGAAACATCGCCGCCGCGTATATTAAATACCCATGCCAATGCCATTGGCGCAGTTAAAACAGCGCAATCATTTTGCCCATTGCTTAAGTCTTCGGCGATACGCGCAATTTTAGAAGCCGAATTTTCGCCCGCAAATTGGGTTGAATGTGGTTTCATTAGGCTAGAAGGGAAAGCAGGGCGATTAGACCAAATCAAATCAATCGGATTTTTATCAAGCGAGATAAGCTCAAAACCATTAGTTTTTGCAACATTTTCAAATGAACTAATGGCATCAGGTGTAAATAGGCGCGGGTCATAACCAATTTTTGCACCTTTACTTACATTATTTTCAAGCCAAGAATATGGCGGCTCGTCAATTAGTGAATGAATCTTAAAAATATTTGCATCAGTTTGAACAATTACTTGCTCACTATAGCGTCCATCCACGAAAATATGTGCGCTTTCTTGCATAATTATTGCAAAACCTGCAGAGCCAGAAAATCCTGTCGCAATCATCAATCTATCATGTGAAGCTGGTAAATATTCGTTTTGCCATTCGTCTTCATGCGGCACTAAAAGCCCATCAAGTGAGGCTTTTTTAAGTTCAGCGCGGATAAGCGGGACATTTTTTGTTCCATAATGCGGGCCACCGCAAATATCGAAATTTTGCAAATTTTCAGATGTTTTGGCTTTGTCTTCGAACATATTTTATCCCTGTACTACTTTGCAGTAAATAAATTTCACATTTTAACGAGTTTTTATTTGATTGCGTTTATATAGCAATTAATAGCGGAGAAAACAGTGTGAAAAGTGTTCGAAGTTTAGAAATGTTGCACAAGCATGGCTCAACAAGCCGTGTTCTAAACCTCTTACGCGTTTATGAACAGCATGGCACATCTAGTGATTACCAACAAAAGCCTATGTTTCTTACGCCAAAGCTTAATCGCGCAATAATTGTAAAACATAAATTACGCCGCGATGAAGATTATTTGATGCAAACTAAAAAGAAGGTTGTAACAAAAGTTATTTTCCCTCTAGTTGCAGAAGCCTTAAGTTTTGGTGGACACTCGTTCTTTGTAGGGCAAACCAATTTCGCCCGTGTATTTTATGAATCACTTGGCGGTGAAACTGAAGAGGCAAGGCGTGATTTAGAAGTATTATCATATTTAGATAATATTCCATCGCTTGATCCATTTTTGGTTCGTGAATATCTTCGCCGTCATAATGTTTTTGCTGATGATTGTTATTTTGACCTTGCACCCGTTGATTTAGAGGCGATTAAAAACTTTGCCGCCGATGAGGTGCGCCGTCTTGTAAGTATTGCCTTTGGCGGCGGCGATGAAAGCAATCAAAAAGAATTAGTTGATAAAATGGTCAGGCTTATTCTTTCGAATGAAGCCGATGATAGATTGCAGCCAATGCGTGTTGCGCTTGGATTAACTGGTAATGATTTCAAAGAAGGCGTTTTTGCTTGGCGCGGCTTTTTATATTTTAAATGGCAATTAGCCGATTGCCTTGATAGTTTAGGTGATATTATCCGAACTTTTGATACAGTTCAGCTTGTAAATTGCACAAGTTTTGACACAAAGCGCAATGTTAAAGCTTTGACCCAACAAATTAAAATTGATTTGGTAAAAGTTGTAAAATTATGTGAGGCGACGGTAAATCTATATGACCGCGCCTTTAGTGATTTGGTTGACCGCGCAAAAGCGCAGGCATTCCGCGAATTCCTTCTTGCGGGCCCAGATTTGTTTATTGATTTAGGCCGCATGATGGGTGGTATAAATCACATTGTTACATTCTGGAATTATCGCTTCCCACAAGGCAAGCGTAAGCAAGCGGACGCAAATGATTATGAAGCATTGCTTCTAGATTTTGCATCTTGTTTAAGCATGCAGGCGGTTTAGTTTTTCATTCTTTTATACGTAAGCGTTGACCATACATCTTGGTGATATGTATTTACTAAAACCAACCCTTGTTGCGAAAATGCACGTTTGATTGCGGGTTCTTGGGTTGTTAAAAGTCCTGATAAAACCAAATGCCCACCAAATGCCACTGATTGGCTTAAATCGCGTGATAATTTTATCAAAGGTTTCATAAGAATATTGGCAAAAACCAATTCAAAACCTGCATCTTTGCGGATTGTGGCTTTGCGAATTCCATTGGCGACATAGATTTTTACATTTGGTGCAACTTTATTGACTTCCAAGTTTTCGCGTGCAACTTCTGCGGCGCGTGCATCAATCTCTGTGCCAATGCATTTTGCGCCCATTTTTGCCGCCGCAATTGCCAAAACACCTGAACCAGTGCCAACATCAAGCACAGTTTTTGGGCGCTTATTATGGCGCATCAATCGCTCTAAAGCCAAAAGGCATCCGCGCGTTGTGCCATGATGTCCCGTGCCAAATGCTTCGCCAGCGTCAATAACGATTTCGCTTTTGCCTTTGCGTGTTTTTGATTTATCATGGCTTCCAAGAATGCGAAAACGACCTGCATCAACCGGTGGCAGACCTTCTAATGACATTTTTATCCAATCGCTTTGTGGTAAAAGCGCATATTTTGTTGCAAGTTCTGGCATCATTAATGCAAGTGCGGCAATACCCGATTGCATCACATCTTCATCTTCACCATATGCTTCAAGGCGAAATTGACGACGCTCGGTTTCAAACCAAGCTATTGCACCAAAACCACCCAAATTCTCTAAAATTTGGGCTGCTTCTTCGATTGGGCCTTTAAGGCCAGTGGAATCAAGCATAAACATTTGCTTGCCATAATAAAAGAAAAGGCAAAAGTCACTTCAATTTCTGTAATTTTTGTGCCAAATGGCAATTATGCGCGATAAACCAAGATTATTTATTGATACAGAATTGGCAATTGGCCAAGAAATCAATCTATCAAAAGAACAAAGCCATTATATTGCCAATGTAATGCGCAAGAATATTGGCGATGAAATATGTGTTTTTGATGGAAAAAATGGTGAATTTGACGCAAAAATTACCCAAGTTTCCAAAAAAAGCGTGACAATTGAATGTATAAAACAAATACGCGCCCAAGATAATTTACCAAATATAACGCTTTTCTTTGCGCCAATAAAAGGGCATCGCAACGATAATATAATTGAAAAAGCCACTGAAATTGGAATTAAAAATATTTTTCCAATCATTAGTGAGCGAACAATTGTTCGAAAACCCAATATCGAAAAATATCGCCTAAATGCAATTGAGGCGGTTGAACAATGTGAAAGCCTTACAATTCCTAATTTTTATCCTGAAAAAAATCTTATGGATGCAATAAATGCATTTGAAGGCGATAAAATCTTCTTTGCCGATGAAGCAGGCGGTGGTAATTTCATAAAAAATGCAGTGTCACAAAATGACAAATCAATCGCATTATTAATTGGCCCAGAAGGTGGGTTTAGTGAAGGTGAGCGAAAGAAATTACTTACCAATAAGAAAGTTTGCCCAATTTCACTTGGGGGTCGAATATTACGCGCCGATACTGCGGTAATTACAGGCCTTGCGCTTTTGCAAAGTTTTTGGGGTGATTGGAAGTAATTGCCACTTGAAATAAAAAATATATTGCTTATTTCGATAAAATCGAACAATATGGATAAGATGTTCTGAAAGATAAAAATGGCCGATAAAAATTCCCCAATCATCGAAAAATTTGACGATCTTTTACATACCTTTCAAAAAGGTATGAAGCCCAAGAAAGATTGGCGTATCGGCACCGAACATGAAAAATTCGGCTTTTATCATGGCTCTAATGAACCCGTGCCATATGGTGGCGAAAACGGAATTCGCGCTTTATTAGAAGGCGTGCAGAAGGGTAATAATTGGGCGCCAATTATGGAAGGTGATAATATCATCGGCCTTAAAGATGGAATGGCATCAATAACCTTAGAACCAGGTGGGCAGTTTGAATTATCGGGCGCGCCATTAAATTCAATTCACGAAACTTGCAAAGAAATTGCCGCGCATTTGAAGGCAGTTCGTGCCGCTGCAGATCCCTTAAATATTGGTTTTCTGGGTCTTGGGTTTCAACCCAAGACTGCGCTTGAAGATGTGCCAATGATGCCAAAAGGGCGTTATAATATTATGAAATCCTATATGCAGAAGGTTGGGCGTTTGGGGCGTCAGATGATGTTTCGTTCGTGCACTGTGCAGGTTAATTTGGATTATTCATCTGAAATTGATATGGCGCAAAAATTTAAGGCATCACTTGCGTTGCAACCAATTGCAACCGCGCTTTTTGCAAATTCACCATTCGCCGAAGGGCGTTTAAACGGTTATCAATCATATCGCGCCCATGTTTGGTCTGATACTGACCCTGATAGAACTGGGGTTCCAAAATTCATTTTCAATAAGGATTTTGGATTTGCCGATTATGCCAATTATGCCCTCGATGTGCCAATGTATTTTGTTTATCGCGACGGCATATATCACGATGTTTCAGGCCTATCTTTCCGTGATTTTATGGCGGGCAAATTAAAAGGCTTTGAAGGCCAATTGCCAACCCAAAAAGATTGGGAAGATCATTTAACAACTCTTTTCCCCGAAGTTCGCCTTAAATCCTATCTTGAAATGCGTGGGGCAGATTCTGGTCCATTGTCGCGTCTTTGTGCATTGCCTGCTTTGTTTGTGGGAATGTTATATGATGAAGCATCATTAAAAGCATGTTTGGAAATTATCAAAGATTGGGATTATGAAGATATAGAAGGGCTTCGCCGTTCTGTTCCAATGCTTGGCCTTGATGCAAAAATTGCAGGGCGCAGGGCGCAAGATATTGCCAAAGAAGTTCTTGAAATTTCCCGTGCAGGTTTAAACGCACGCGCGCAATTAAATGCGGCAGGTGATAATGAAACAGGTTTCCTAAGCGAACTTGATGAAATCGCCACAAGCGGCAAAACAACCGCCCAAAAACTTATCGAAAAGTTCAAAAATGAATGGGGCAGAGACATAAACCGCGTTTATGAAGAATGCGCTTATTGATATTTATTAAGAGAGTTTAGTCTGGTGTCATTTCATATTGGAAGCTTTTCAACCGAAATAAGTGTTTTATTGCTTTCGATATTGCTTGGTCTTGTGCATTTGGGCGCTCAAGGGCTACTTTCAGACTTTGAAAATGGATTAAAATGGGCATTCGGGCCGCGTGATGAAATAGTAAAGCCATCTAAACTTGGTTCAAGACTTGAAAGGGCGTCAAAAAACTTTCAAGAGACTTTTCCATTCATGATGGGAATTTTGATTATTATAGAAATTACATCGCGCACAAGCGAACTTACAAGAAACTTGTCTTTAATTTGGTTGGTTTCGCGCGTGATTTATCTGCCTGCTTATGCTTTTGGCTCTATTTTACGCTCATTTACATGGGTTATTGGAATAATTTGTATTTCAATTTTAGGCGCCATTTTACTTTTCAGCTAGCGTTTACTTACAAGTTGAAAATTGTGCAAATTGTTTAAAACAATAGAATTAACGTGTTTGTAATTGTGGTTTTATGGTTAATAATGCGTAAAGCACTTGCTCAATGCGCAAAATAATGTTGATTTAGTCCAAAATCATGGGCGCACACAAAGAGGTGCGCACGGGGAGCTTTTGGCACTATGGATATTATTCTTTTAATTGGCGTATTGGTTACGGTCGGAACAATAATTCCGGTTATAACGCAAATGAAACACCACCCACGTGGTCTAATCATCTGCTTCTTTGCGGAAATGTGGGAGCGTTTTTCATATTATGGTATGCGCGCACTTTTGATTTTTTACGTAACTTCGCATTTCCTCTTCCAAGACGAACGTGCAAGCCATCAATATGGTTCGTACACAACATTGGTTTATTTGCTTCCACTTGTTGGGGGTATCGTTGCCGATAGATGGCTTGGTACGCGTAAAGCGATTGTTTTCGGTGGCCTTTTATTGGTAGCGGGCCATTTTGGTATGGCATTCGAGGGTAAACCAAATCAACAAACTTTGATTTATCAAGGTGCAACTTATGAATTTGTTGATTCTAAAGTTACTAAAGAAGGTGGCAAAAAAGAATTAGCGCTTAAAATTGGTGATAATACTTACCAATATGGTCCGAATAAAGATGGCGGCCTAGAGGTTCAAGGGCTTCCTAAAGATTCGCCAATCCCATCTATAATGCCAAAAGGCACTTATGAATTGGGCGTAAAAAGCGAAACCCCTTGGGCGGAAAAAGCATTCTTCTTTTCAATTTCATTTATTATTATGGGTGTTGGCTTCTTGAAGGCTAATATTTCAACAATTGTTGGCCAATTATATCCAGATAAAGACCCGCGCCGTGATGCTGGTTTCCAGCTTTATTATTATGGTATCAATTTGGGTGCGTTCTGGGCAACAATTCTTTGTGGTGCTTTGGGTCAAAAAGTAGGCTGGTGGGCAGGTTTTGGCCTTGCAGGCGTTGGTATGTTGCTTGGCCTTGTATTGTTCATGGGCGGCAAAAAACACCTTGAAGGTAAAGGTGAACCACCTGTTCCTGCGGCTTTGAAGGAAAAAATTGGCGGTTTTATTACACGCGAAAACCTTATTTATGTTTGTGGCCTATTGGGCGTGCCATTGGTATTCTTCATTGTTCAACGCAATGAATTAGTTGGTCGCGCCCTTGCGATAGGTTCAATTGCGGTTTTGGGTTATGTTTTCTATTCAATGCGTAATCTAACTAAGCAAGAGAATTTCCGTCTATTGCTTGCAATGCTTTTGACAATTGGTTCAGTGGTATTCTTTACCTTATTCGAGCAAGCGGGATCATCCCTAAGCCTTTTTGCAGAACGTAATTCAAGCATGAACATTCTTCCTGCACCATTTGCAATTGATATGTTTGGCAAGCAATTTGCCTTTGCATCGGCTGAACAACTGGCATTATTGAAAAATCTTCGCCCTGACCATGTTTTGGTGAATATGGGTATTACACCTGCACAAACTCAATCGTTTAATGCGGGCTTTATTTTGATTTTTGCACCAATTTTCTCTGCGATTTTCACATTCTTGGGTCGAAAACAAATTGACCCAGATCCGGTGAAAAAATTCGCTTTTGGTATGGTATGCGTTGGTCTTGGCTTCTTAATCCTTGTTTGGGGCAGGGGCGCTGCCGATAGTGCATTCCGTTTGCCGCTTATTTTCTTGTTTATAACTTATTTATTCCATACATGGGGTGAATTGGCATTGTCACCTGTTGGCCTGTCACAGCAAACCAAACTATCACCACCATTCTTGGCATCAACAATGATGGCAATTTGGTTCCTTGGTTCGGCTGCTGCACAATTTATTGGCGGCATTATCGCAGGTCACGCATCAACCGAAACAGTTGGCGGTGTGGTTCTTGATAATCAGGCGGCGCTTGAAACCTCTTTAAAAACCTTCCAGAACATAGGTATGTGGGGAATTTATATTGGTATTGGCTTCTTTGTGCTTTCATTCTTTGTGTCTAAATGGGCATATGGTGCGAACGATACGAATGCCGAATAATGCAAATAATTGACGATTACGCCGCCATTGATGAGATTGTAAATCTTTGGCGGCGTTGTGGTCTTTTAAGGCCATGGAATGATCCAATTAATGATATTAAACTTGCCCGCGACGACAATGGCGCGGTTTTGTGCACTTTATTGGATAATAAATTAATTGGCGCGGCAATGGTTGGGCATGATGGGCATAGGGGCGCTGTTTATTACCTTGGGGTTGACCCTGAGTATCAAAAAACAGGTGTTGGGCGCGCGCTTGTGAATGCGTGCGAAGATTGGGTAAGGGCGCGCAATATCCCAAAAATCAATTTATTAGTGCGTAAAGAAAACCAAGGCGTATTGGATTTTTACCAAGGTCTTGGCTTCGAAGATACAAATTCAATTTGCCTGTACAAAAACCTAAATCCTGAACAGGCAAAAATTGAAAAATTGCAAAAGGCCAATTGGCGCAAAGACTAAATATTACGCCTGATTGTAAATTGTAATCTTGGCGAAATATCGCGATATCTTAAATGAAAAGATTGCAATTCCCCATCAAGACGAGAGGTTTTATAATTGCTTCTATGCCTATATACACGAATGCCATTGGGCACATCATATTCCATACTTAATGTGTAATTCTTTATACCTTTATATTCGCCAGAAAGCCCCCAAAAATTGATATTGGGCCATAGATATTGGCTATCCATTCTATAATCAGTATTGCGTTCGCCATGAAGAAAAAAAGCCGTTAAGGAAAGCTTTTTTGCTTCGAAATTCTTTGTAATATTTATATTATAAGAATTGTCGCCTTGGTAAAAAAGCTCACGATTTTGGTGTGTGAATGGGTCTTTAATTTGTGATTGGCGATATGTGTAATCTGCGTTGATTTCTAATCCCTTTGATAATTTATCAAGTGGGATTTTGGTATTTATGCCATATCCACGCCGCCATGCACTTTCAACATTGCCAACGCTTTCACCAATGATGTTAGCGTTTTCAATAATTGGAACCAAAACCACTGCATCATGAATATTAACGTATAAAGCATAGATATTTAGGTTTCCAGATTTGCCCCATGTTTTCTTAATTTCGGCTTTGAAAACATCGGCTTTTTCTGGCCTTAATTCTGCGTTACTTTGGGTGTTATTGCCTTCTAGAATTTGCGCTTGGAACGCAAAATCATTGAAATCTAATTGCCCCAATTCACGTTCATAGCTTAGGTTTAAATCTAATTTATCATTATATTTGTAGCTTGCGGCAATTCGTGGCTTTAGATACGTAAAATCACGTTCTTTTTGATTATCGCCTTCTTGGGCAATGTGTGATTTTTCTAGTCTTAATTTGCCTTCAATATTAAGTTTTTTGCTTAATTCATAAGTATCAGCGACAAATGCTTCATACCTTGTTTCTGCAACTTTGGTTTGCGAATGTGAATTTGGATCCAAAACGTAGTTTACACCATCGCCATTATAAAAATCAGAATATGAATCAAGCGATGTTCTTCCAGCCTCACCGCCAAAACTAAAGGAATGTTTTTTTGCCTTTCGTGATAAAACAAGCTGGGCAACATTTTCACGAAGTCGAAAATATGGCGCAAATAACGAAAAACTGGGTTTGTTAATTAAATTGTTGACGCCAAAACTATGCGAAGAATTATCTTCTTCATCCTTGTATGAATAATCAAGTTTGGCATCATATTTCCCAATTTTGCGTGAAATACCAAGCCCAAAACTAATATTTTCATCTATATCGGCATCATTGCCGCTTTCAACACGGTTGATATTATTGCCACCTGATAGGGTGATAATATTATTCCAAGGGCGGTCATATTTTTGATTAGAATATTGAATGTTGGAATTTATTTTTGATTTTCCAATTTTTCCATCGGTTGAAAAGCTTATTTCATCCTGTCTTGAATATTGCCTTTCCCAATTTACACCGCTTTCAATAAGGCTATTATTTTTATCCCACAGGAATTCGCGTCCAACGCGTTGTTCGCGTTGATTGATTTGGTGGGCCGCCGATAATGTGTAATTGAAATTTTTATATTTGCCTTCGTATTTTGCGCTATAGGATGGGCTCATTTCTTTATGTCCCCATTTTGCAATTGTAAGTTCAACACTTCCTGATGATTTTGCATCTTTTTTTCTTACAATATTTAAAAGGGTAGTATATTTTCCACCCAAGGTGCCAAGTGCTGCGCCTTGCCATATTTCAACATGGTCAACCGACTTAATCGATATGCCGGATAAATATTGATATATGCTTTGACCCTTTGTGCTTTGGCGTTCGCCATCAATAAGCACATTGCCTTCTGTCCCTGCGATACCGCGAATATTATTGCCATCATCAATAAAAAAGCCAGGTACGTGTTCGGCAATTTGCGCCGCATTATCGGGATGAAAATTAGCAAAATATTCGACACTA
>CAZKYS010000040.1:0-18788 GCA_964557085.1 uncultured Caulobacteraceae bacterium | reverse complement strand
AGTTCGTGCACGCGGCGTTGATGTTTTCTATGGCGCAAAACAGGCTTTGTTTGATGTTAATATCGATATTCCCAAAAAATCTGTAACAGCATTCATTGGCCCATCTGGTTGCGGTAAATCAACATTCCTTCGTTGCATTAATCGTATGAATGATACGATTGATACATGCCGCGTATCAGGAAGCATTTTGATTGATCAATTAGATGTCAATTCAAAATCAGTTGATCCAGTAATGCTTAGGGCATCTGTTGGTATGGTTTTCCAAAAGCCAAATCCATTTCCAAAATCGATTTTTGAAAATGTTGCCTATGGCCCAAAAATTCATGGCCTTGCGCATAAAAAATCTGAATATGAAGAAATTGTTGAAACTTCACTTCGTAAAGCTGGCCTTTGGGAAGAGGTGAAAGACAGGCTTGATAGCCCAGGCACTGGCCTTTCAGGTGGTCAGCAGCAGCGTTTGGTTATTGCGCGCGCAATCGCGGTTAATCCTGAAATCATTTTGATGGACGAACCATGTTCGGCACTTGACCCAATTGCAACCGCAAAAATCGAAGAATTAATCGATGAATTGCGCGAAAATTATTGCATCATCATTGTTACCCACTCAATGAGCCAAGCGGCAAGGGTTTCACAACAAACCGCATTCTTCCACATGGGAAAATTGGTTGAAGCTGGCCCAACTGAAACAATGTTTACCAATCCAAAAGACACAAGAACACAAGATTATATCACAGGAAGGTTCGGTTAATATGGACCATACAGTAAAAGCATTCTCAGAAGAATTAGAAGTATTATTCTCAACAGTATCACGCATGGGCGGGATGGCTGAAAAAGCCTTGATTGATGCCATACGTGCTATGGTTACGCGCGATACTAAACTTGCCACTACGGTGATTGATGGCGACAGAAATATTGATGATATGCAACGCGATGTTGAAAAACGTATCATGCGCCTTTTGGCTTTGCGTCATCCAATGGCAAAAGATTTACGCCAAACAATTGCGGCTTTGAAGCTTGCCGCTGATATTGAACGTATTGGCGATTTGGCGCGTTCTATTGCCAAACGTGCAATCACAATTGTGGATCATGAACCTATTGCCCTTGTTCGTTCGGTTGAAAGAATGGGCAAAATTGCAAGTGCACAATTAAAGCAAGTTTTGGATGCCTATAATTCACATACTGTGGGCGGCGCAATTTCGGTTTGGTTCCAAGATGAAGAATTAGACGATCATTATGCATCACTTTTCCGCGAGCTCCTTACCTATATGATGGAAGATCCGCGCAAAATCGGTCCTGCAACACATTTACTTTTTGTTGCAAAAAATATTGAACGTATTGGCGACCATTGCACCAATATGGCCGAAGTAATCCATTTCCTTGAAACTGGCGAAGAATTAGTTGGTGAAAGACCAAAAGGCGAACCTTTGGGCCCAATTCCAACCAACCCAAATTCTGAAGACTAACCTAGAAGGACGCCGCCATGACGCCCTATATTTTAATTGTTGAAGATGACCCCGCTATTGAGGCTTTATTGGCATATAATCTTGAAAAAGAAGGTTATAAAATCAATGTTGCCAAAGATGGTGAAGAAGCACTTTTGACAATTGCGGAAAAGCAACCTGACATGATAATTCTTGATTGGATGCTTCCAAAAGTATCGGGTATCGAGGTTTGCCGAAGGCTTCGCCAACGCAATGAAACCAAAAACGTTCCAATCATTATGCTAACTGCAAGAATTGATGAAAGCGATAGAATTCGCGGCTTCGAAACTGGTGCTGATGATTATATAAATAAACCTTTCTCTGTTGCCGAACTAAAGGCGCGTGTGAAAGCCGTTATGCGCCGCATTCGACCTGCTTTGGCTGATGAGATTGTAAAATATTCCGACATAGAGGTGGATAGGGTTTCACACCGTGTTCGCCGTGCGGGAAATGAAATCCACCTTGGCCCAACCGAATTTAGATTACTTGACCATTTAATTCAACATCCCGGGCGTGTATTTTCGCGCGAACAATTATTGGATGCGGTTTGGGGTAATGATGTTTATGTTGAAGCGCGCACCGTTGACGTTCATGTCGGCAGATTGCGCAAAGCCATAAATATAGCGGGTGTTCCAGATATTATCCGAACCGTTCGCGCAAGCGGTTATTCATTGGATGCAAAAGTTTAAGGCCGCATTATATTTCCTATTTTTCAAAATATAGGCGTGCGTCTATTTCTTTGACTTTCTCATTTTCTTTAATCTCAAATTCCATTTCGCAGGCTGCATCTGCATTCCAAAAAGCCCGTTGTTTTTGGG
The DNA here is from genome assembly GCA_964557085.1 of uncultured Caulobacteraceae bacterium. Classification (GTDB taxonomy): domain Bacteria; phylum Pseudomonadota; class Alphaproteobacteria; order Caulobacterales; family Aquidulcibacteraceae; genus Pseudaquidulcibacter. The sequence goes on along the minus strand of CAZKYS010000040.1, from coordinate 16,489 downwards.
TATATTGATTACCATAATTATCATAAGCATAAGGCACATCAACGTTTTTTACGCCTTTTAAGACAACATATGAGAATAGATAATATTTGCCGGGCTTCATTTTTTCAAAAGTAAAACGACCATATTCATCAGTCTCAGCATAACCCCCATAATTTATCATTTTATCATCGAATCTTACTTCTATTCGCTGTTTGCCTTTGTAATTTTTATATTGCTTTTTCAAGCTTAGATATTCGGCAAAATGTTTGGTGATTGGGTAAATATATACTTTTTGTTTTATTGCAGGTTCTGGGGCATTGCCACCAATAGTATGAAACCCAGGGCCACTTTTAGATTCTTTTGAATATAAAACCCCCTTAATTGTTGCATCGCCCAAGGCCCAAGCATTTTTTGCTTCATCTTCGTCAAATGGTAATGACGGTTCAATTCTTTTTGCCGTATTTTCTTCGGCCTTTTTGTTCATTTGATCTAACACACTTTGTGCAAAAGAAACTTGCGGCGTAATGCCGATGAAACATACAAAAAATAAAAATACAAGAAATCGCATCCAATTCTCCCGTTTAATATATATTAAATATATAAATTAAAAAGGCAATAATATGGCGTATTTCCAACTTTTTAGATTGAAATTAGTGCAAGTTTTCGATTGGTTTAGACCAAGCAAGCGGATGTGTTGCAAGGCGGGCATCTATTTCAACAATCTTTTGGCCTTCTTTGATGATGATTTCTTTTTCAAAAATAACGGGCTTTGTCCATGTACGGGTTTGGGTTTCATAGCTTACACCAAGGCCGCCGCCCGTATATTTGGTATAACCAGTTTCAACATCAACATTAGTTTCACCGCGCAAATCAGATTCAGCATGAAGAAAATAACGCCCCGGTTTCATATTTGGAAAGCTAAAACGCCCATATTCATCTGTTACTGCATAGATAGAATAATCAACAAATCTTTGATCAACGTGAATTGGGCGGATTTGTTCATTTTTATCATTTCGATTTTTTTTGAACAAATTAATATATTCAATCGCATAAGGCGTTATTGGATATAAATATATTTTTTGCTTTTTCGCCAATAAAATTGGATTTTTCTTGGTGAAAATAAGCGCGTCATAACCCCTTGCATCGGCCTGTGAATATAAAACGCCATTGATTGTTATATTGCCGTTTTCTAATGCTTTGCTTGTTGCTACTTCATCAAATTGTTGTTTTAAAGTGATGAAATTATTCGCATCTTGCTGTGCACGTTGATTGGCAACATCATAAACACTTTTTGGTTTTGCATATGCTGTAGATACAAACAACATGCTGGTTGATAAAATAAATGAAATAGTTTTTTTCATAATTATTTACCTTTTAATTAATAGGCGGGCATCAATTTTTTTAGTGACGTCGCCTTCTTTTATTTCTATGATTTGATCAAAAGTTGCCATAGATTGCCATTTTACAGGCTTTAATTCCATATGCCTTGTTATAGTTGTTCCATTATATGGATCTTGTTGAATTGTTCTTCCGCCAGTATCATAAGATTTATTAACGCTTCCGCTTAATGTTCTTTCTGCATAAATCAAGTATTTTCCAGCCTTAATTTTTGGAAATTGAAAAAAACCATTTTTACCTGTGACTGCATAAATTGAATATTGATAAAGCCTTGGGTCGACATCAATTTTATAGGTTTTCCCATCATTTCGAGAGGTATATTTACGTGATAATTTCATATATTCTTCAAGATATGGCGTATAAGGATAAATGAAAACTTTCTGATTTTCAGGATAAACTGGTAATACTTTATAACGTGCGCCAAATTTTGGGGCATCTTCGCCCCAATAATAGGTTCGTGAATAAAGATTTCCCTCAATCATAGTTTTACCAATATCAATCGCAGCTTTTGAATATGGCTCGTCAAAAACTTGCTTCATGGAAATATGAATAATTCCATCACTTGTTACATATTCACCCTTATTATTTTGTGCATATGCATCACTAGATATTATTGTCACCATAAATAGAATGACATATTTAAATATGTGGTTTTTCATCTATTTAACATTCTTTAGAATAGGGTGGTCGGGGTTTTGCAACATTCGCACATCAATTTCGAAGACCTTATCGCCTGGCTTTAATTCAATCATTTTTTCTGCATAGGCAGTTGCCGTCCAAGTGCGGGTTTGATTTTCATATTTAGTTACGCCAACTTGACCATAATAAGGATTATAGTCTGAAACAGAACGACCAGTGGCAACCATTTCATTATAGCTACCCCTTACTTGTCTATCGGCATATATCATATAACGTCCGGGCTTCATATTATAGAAAGTAAAGCGACCATATTCATCAGTCTGCGCATAATAATGCAATTCATGAACCCTAATATCGGGCTCAATAGATATTTTTTGTTTACCGCGATAAAAACGATATTTTTTCACAAGTCCTACAAATTCTTCGTAATATGGCGTAACAGGGTATAAATGCACCCTTTGATTAGAAGCAGGAACAGCCTTTGCCCCGCCATTTAAAAGTGGTGCGTCACTACCGTCACTGGCGGTTCGTGTATATAAAACGCCTTGAATATTTATATTGCCAATTTCTAACATATTGCGCGTAGTGGCTTCATAAAATGGCAATTTAGGGCTTATTATTTTTACTTCATCTTGCTGCGCTTTTTCATTCATTTCGCGCAAAACACTTTGTGCGTTTGCAATATTCACAAAGGAAAAAGCCGCAATAGCAATTACGGAAATTTTAAAACTATATTTCATTTTGCCTCCCCACCAGCAAGTAGGCACTTAATAGTCTTGAATTTGGCAAATATAAGGCAAAAAAGCAGTAATGGCACTTACTATAAAGTAAGATGTGAAAAATCCCCCCACGAAATTTCCATGGGGGGATTTTTTATTAATGCACAATGCTTGGTGAATTTGCTGAAAGGCCGTTGAAGACCAAACCGCTTTCGCCAACGCTTGCGGTGACTACGGAGCCGTCCAATATTGCGCCTGACAAGATTAATTTTGCCAATGGATCTTGCACCTCTTTTTGTATCACGCGCTTTAAAGGGCGCGCGCCATACATTGGGTCATAGCCTTTATTGGCAATCCATTCTTTTGCGGCATTGTCAAGTTCAAGTTTGATGTCGCGGCTTGATAATAGGCTTTCAAGGCGACGTAATTGGATTGGAACAATTGCATCCATTTGCGCACGACCCAAGCGACTAAAGAGGATGATTTCATCAATACGATTGATAAATTCAGGGCGGAAATTTTGTTTTACCGCTTCCATTACCAATGGGCGCACTTTTTCAATGTCTTCGCCTTCGGGTTGTTCAGCCAAATAGGTTGAACCCAAATTCGATGTCATAACCAAAATCACATTTCTAAAATCAACCGTGCGACCTTGACCATCAGTTAGGCGTCCATCATCCAAAACCTGCAGAAGCACGTTAAAGACATCGGGATGCGCCTTTTCAACTTCGTCAAAAAGCACAACTTGATATGGGCGTCTTCGAACCGCCTCTGTTAATGCGCCGCCTTCATCATAGCCAACATATCCCGGAGGGGCGCCAATCATGCGCGAAACGCTATGTTTTTCCATATATTCGGACATATCAAGGCGCGTGATTGCACTATCATCATCGAACAAAAATTCCGCCAATGCTTTGGTCAATTCGGTTTTACCAACACCGGTTGGGCCAAGGAAAAGGAATGAACCAATTGGCTTGTTTGGATCTTGTAAGCCCGCACGTGAACGGCGCACGGCATCGGCAACCGCATTTAGGGCTTCTTCTTGCCCGACCACACGTTCGCGCAATTTATCTTCCATTTTAAGAAGTTTATCGCGCTCACCCTCAAGCATTTTATCAACTGGAATACCTGTCCAGCGTGAAACCACTTCGGCGATTTGCTCGCTATCTACGGTTTCGGCAGCCAGTGATTGTTTGTTGGTGTCGGCGTTTTTCAATTCTTCTTCAAGTTTTGGAATTCTTCCATATTGCAATTCACCCGCTTTGGCATAATCACCGCGACGTGTGGCATCTTGAAGTTCAATATGAAGTTTTTCCAATTCTTCTTTTAATTTGGTGGCGTCCGCTAGGCTTGCCTTTTCGGCGCGCCATTTTTCGGTCATGTTTGCTGATTTTTCCTCTAAATCTTGGATTTCGTCTTCAAGTTTTGCAAGGCGGTCAATTGATGCGGCGTCTTGCTCTTTTTCAAGTGCGGAGGCTTCAATTTTCAGCTGCATTAGCCGCCTGTCAATTTCGTCCAATTCTTCGGGTTTGCTATCAACCTGCATTCTTAGGCGTGATGATGCCTCATCCATTAAATCAATGGCTTTATCTGGCAAAAACCTGTCGGCAATATAGCGGTTAGATAGTGTTGCGGCGGCAACAATTGCGGCATCACTAATGCGCACGCCATGATGCACTTCGTATTTTTCTTTAAGGCCGCGCAGAATTGAAATTGTATCTTCGATTGTTGGCTCTTCAACAAATACGGGTTGGAAACGACGCGCCAAGGCTGCGTCTTTTTCAACGTGCTTGCGATATTCATCCAATGTGGTTGCACCAACGCAGCGCAATTCACCACGCGATAATGCAGGTTTTAAAAGGTTTGAGGCATCCATCGCGCCATCGCCTTTTCCTGCACCCACAAGTGTGTGCATTTCGTCGATGAAAAGCACGATTTGACCACTTGATGCCTGCACTTCGGTGATTACCGCTTTTAAACGTTCTTCAAATTCACCGCGATATTTTGCGCCCGCAATTAATGCGCCCATATCAAGGCTCAAAAGTTTTTTATCTTTAAGGCTTTCAGGAACATCGCCATTGATTATGCGCAGTGCCAAACCTTCCGCAATTGCGGTTTTACCAACACCAGGTTCACCAATTAAAACAGGGTTGTTTTTGGTTCGGCGGGACAAAACCTGAATAGTGCGGCGAATTTCTTCATCACGCCCGATTACGGGGTCAAGTTTACCGCTTGATGCAGCCTCGGTAAGGTCGCGCGTATATTTTTTAAGGCTTTCATATTGTTCATCGGCATTTTCACTATTGGCATTGCGCCCTTTGCGCATCATGCCGATTGCCATATTTATGCTTTGGGTTGTGACGCCTGCGGCTGCCAAAGCCTCGCTTGCTTTTGATTTACCTGCGGTAAGCATTGAAAGCAAAAGCCATTCTGCGGCAACAAAACTATCACCCGCTTTTTTTGCGGCATCTTCGGCGCCAGTAATGATGCGCGCGGTTTCATTGGGAAGGTAGGTTTTACCATCACCGCCCTGAACAACAGGCAGACCTGCAACCGCAACATCGGCGGCAAGGCGCGCCTCATCAGGGCGCCCACCAGCAGATTTTATAAGACCGATTGCAAGTGACTTATCTTCATCAAGCATTGCTTTTAAAAGATGCTCTGGCGCAAAATATTGGTTGCCACGTTTAATAGCCTCCATTTGCCCAGCTTGGATTATGTTACGCGCCCGTTCGGTAAATTTCTCTAGATTCATCTTGAACCCTCGTTTCTATGAAGATTTGGCAAGTCTAAACCCGCCCACACAACATAGATAGGTGTTGTATATATGTTACACAAGGGGGAAAGGGGCGAAGTGCAGTAATTTTTAAAGTTGTGCTTGCAATGAATATTATTTTAATGTATTGCAACACTAGCACACTGATTCACTATTGCGACTTTATACTAGGAACAAAATGACAGATAAATCATCAAAAACTTCAAGCCATTTGAAAGTAACAAATCAATTTTTAAAAGGCAGTGGTGCATTTTGGTTTGTTGTTGCAGCTTTAGGGCAAGCGCTCTTTTTCTATTTCATTGTGAAATTTTATTATACTTCCACATTAAGTGGAAATTTTGAATGGTGGGATAAAAAAAATATTATCACTGGCTTTGTTAAAAATGATACAATTGGTAATTATAATTTCGCCTTGCATGTTCTAGTTGCCGCAATAATAACGCTTTGTGGGATTTTGCAATTAATTCCATATATCCGCAAAAACTTTAGAAAGCTTCACAGAATAAGTGGGCGAATATTCATTATTTCATCAATAATAATGTCACTTAATGGCTTATGGCTGGTTTGGGTAAGGCATTCTTATTTGAATATAATTGGTGCCATTAACATAAGTGTTGTTGGAATATTGCTAATTCTAAGCGCTTTATTGACAATTAAATATGCCATGGCGCGCAAATTCCAATTTCACGAAGAATGGGCAATGCGCACATTTTTACTTGCAAGTGCTGTGTGGTTTCAACGTATTGGCTATATGGCATGGATAGTAATTAATAAAGGTGCACCAGGAATTGGCGACAATATGGGCGGCCCATTTGACATATTTCTTAGTTTTGCGGTCTATCTTATTCCATTATCAATTTATGAAGCATACCGATTTGCCAAAAAATCTAAATCAAATGCGGCAAAAATATCGGTTTCTTTGGTTTTGATTATCTGTGCAATTTTAACCGCAATTGGTGTGTTTGGAACATATGCAATCATGTGGCATAAATTTTTATAGCTATAGTTAAATAGCTATAAAAACTAAATTGTTTTGAGATTTTAAAAATAAACCAATTTGCAATGGATTTTGGCGAAGAGTTAGAAAATTTCTAACTCCCCGAAACCTCAAACTTTTTCTTTAATGCAAATTTTAATCCGACGAAAACTAAGCATGCAAAGCCTGCTGCTGCTGCGTGTAATAGCCAGAATTGCACTGTTGGGATTTTTTCGAATAATGCGCCGATTTTGCCAACGGTTTTGTTTGCAATAAAGAATGTTATGTTAAAAATACCGGTTACAAGGCCGATTAATTGAACTGGCGCAAGGCGCATGAATAATGCAAGCGCGATTGGCAACACCATTGCAAAGCCGATTGAATTCACAAAATGGAACATTACAGGCCAGAATAAACCAATTTTTCCATCCGCGCCTTTGGTAACTTCTGCCATTACAAGGCAAAGCATACCAAGCATTGCGATAAAAGTGCCGATGATGATTTTGGTAATTTCATCAGGCTCTTTCCATTTTGTGCCATACCAACGGAAGAATAAAGCAACAATCGCAAGGAAAGAAACTGAAACAATTGAATCAAGGGTTACAAGCCAAGTTGTTGGAAGTTTGTTTCCGTTCCAAACCAAATTAAAATCCCTGTCGCCCCATACTAAATAGGCGTTGAAAATTTCTTGGTTTGGTAAAAGTCCGATTGCCAAAACAGGAACGATTAAAACCAAAATACCAACCATTTTCCAATCTTCGGCAGTTAGTGGTGGCTTTTTCTCCCCCTCTTTTTTCTTTTCAATTACGCTTTTTGGATAATGTTTTAGGCCTGAAAGATAAATCACAATTGAAATCAACATTCCAACACCTGCGGCACCAAAACCCCAATGCCAACCTTTGGTTTCGCCCAAAGTTCCAACAATAAGTGGGGAAATAATAACGCCTGCATTAATTGCAAGATAATAGATTTGGAAAGCATCGGCGCGGCGATTGTCTTCTTGCGCATAAAGACTTCCAACCTGACCTTGAAGGTTTCCTTTAAAGAAGCCAGAACCCATAATAAGGCACAAAAGCGCAATCAAGAAAGTTGGGTCAAAGGCCATTAAAAAATGCCCCAAAGCCATTAAAATAGCACCCGTAATAATCGCGGGTGTTCGGCCCATAAATCTATCAGCAATAAGACCACCCAAAAGCGGCGTCATATAAACCCATGCCGCATAATCACCGAAAATATTTGATGCCAAAGCCTTTGGATCTGTTTCATTATAATGCGCCGAAAACCAGTCAAAAAACCAAATATTTTCAATATGCCCAGGGTGAAGAAGGAATTTAGACATATAAAGAACAAGCAAGGATTGCATGCCATAATAAGAAAAACGCTCCCACGCCTCAGTGAATGCAATGAAACCAAGGCCTTTTGGATGTCCTAAAAACGCTTTATCATCCTTATGTTTTTGGGTGGCTTCAATATCTAAATTAGAATCTTCGCTTATCATAATGCCCCGCTTGTATAATTTATTGGTTTGGAAACTAGGATAAGTTTCAAATATCTGCAATGGGGTTTTTGCAATGCCATAATTGTGATAAAAATGATTTTTGGAGGGGCCAATGTTCCATAGAGAAATTGTCTATAATCAAGAGATTGTTTTTTTTTCTTGCGCGGTTTTGGGGTGGTGTTGGCTTGGTCATGGCATTACTTTTCTTGCTTAAGAAGGATTTGTTAAAATCACTTTTGGGGGAGTTTGATCACCTTGGAAGTCTTGCAACATCATTGGGTTTTATGAGTATTATGCTAGGAATTGGTTCAATTGCCTTATATTCAAAAATAACTTTTGATTGGCGGATGATAATTACATTTTTTGGTTGGGCCACATTAATCAAAGGCGTTAGAATTTTGATTTTACCAAATGCATTAAAAGATTTAATTCATGGCAAAACTTTTCCAAAGGCTGCAAATATAATGATTTTTATAATTGGTATAATAAGTTTTTATCTTTTAACCAAAGGGCTTTAAAGGGGGCTCTATGGCAATTTCACTTCAAGAAATAAGGGAGTTTTTATTAAACCTTCCCGATGTTACAGAGGGTGTGTCATGGGATGCCGTTTCATTCAAAGTGAATAAAAAAGTAATTGTATTTTGGAATCCAAAATATGATTGCCCAGTTTTCAAGATGCCATTCGATGAGCGTGAATTTTTAATAGATATTGATGGTGAAACCTTCTTTACAACCGACCATCATCGCAATTTCCCATGTGTATTGGGGCGACCAGAAAAATTGGATAAAGAATGGGTGCAAAGCAAATTAATGCAAATTTGGCGCGCACAAGTTTCAAAGAAAACATTAAAAGATTTTGATAATAAAAAAGCGGGTAATTAACCCGCTTTTTAAATTATTTCTTTTTCTTTGGCGGTGCCTTTTTTGCAGGGGCTTTCTTGGCGGCCTTTGCTTTTTGAGCCGCAAGTTTTGCCGAATTTTCTTCGTGTTCGCGTGCAATTTTTGCAGTTGCTTCAGCACGTATGCGGCGAATTTCAGCAGGGTCATCAACGTTATTTTTAATACATTGCGCCATTTTTTCTTGGTAATATTCATACATACAATAAGTGTGTTCGAATGAATATTTTGATGCGGCAACGCACATTTTCAAATCAATTTTAATATCTGTTGCGCAACCTGCACCCGAACCAAGGCGAAGCATGTTCATAGCTTCTTTATCGGCACGAATAATATAAAGCGCCGCAGCCGCAATAATTCTATTATCAACGGTTTCGGTTGCTATTGTGCCAACTTTAACATTTGAATCAACAAATCCTGTTGGGCTCATTGGGGTTATAAAATTGGCATCAATGTTTTTAAGTCGCATTTCTTTTGGCATAACAACCTTAGACATTGGCAATTTTTGCATTGAATAAGATGTTTGTTGCAATGAAAGGCCATTATTTTTGATAATGTCCAAATGTGTCGTTAGCGCACCAGAAGCCATGTTTTTCGCTTCTTCATAGCCCGCAATATTAACAACCCAATTTGGATTAGCCTCTAATTGTTCGATGAAACGGGCGCGGCCCATTGGCGTGCCTTTTTCCAATATGCCTTGACGGAATGCAGATGACATAGATGCCGCAATTGTTGCATAGGCTTTAGCACCATCAATTGTTTCAGAACGGCCGTATAAAGTGGTTTTGTCCAATGAATCGGCAATTGCATTATTTGACGAAACATTTGATGCCGATGCTGCGCGTGCAACTTCATCACTTAAACGTGGGAAATATCCCGCAAGATTTTCCAAAGAACGTGAATATTCACTTGGCCCAACATTGGTTGGAATAATCGCAGGTGGCGGCGCTTTAACAACCGGTGGCGGGGGCGGTGGTGGGGGCGGTGAAGCAGGTGTGGTGGTTTCGCATGCGGCAAGTAATGTTAAACTGCCGATGATTAGATATTTCCCATATTTTGCCATTTTCCACCTTTTATCAAATAACGCATAAATTGCGTAAAATTCGTGTAACAAGCGAAACTTTAAACGCATTGCGGGCTTATTTTCAAGCCCATCTTGTGTTTGTTAATGCATAGTAATGTTATGTTTTTGCGCCCTTAGCGTTAAAATTCCAACGATTGCGGCAATAAATGAAGTTAGTAAAACCGCAAATCTTATTTGTGCATTCATCTCAATATTTGTGTCACCAAATGCAAGGCTTGCCAAAAATAGGCTCATGGTGAAACCTATTGAGCATAGAATACTTGCACCCATTAAGTTTTTGAAACTTATAGTGCGCGGAATTTGCACGATTTTTAAGGCCTTTGCCAAATAAATAAAACCAATAACCCCAATTGGCTTGCCCAAAAATAAGCCAAGTGAAATTGCAAGGACGATTGGGCTTGTAACCATTTCAAGGCTAAAATTATTAAGTGAAAACCCTGCATTACTTAGGGCGAAAAGTGGCAATATAAGATATTTTACCCATGCAGAAAAATCATCATGTAAATCTTCCAATGGGCTTTCAAACTCTTTGCTATTGGATTTAAGTGGAACGGCAATAGCGGTTAAAATTCCTGCAAGTGTTGGGTGAAATCCACTTTTAAGCATATATGCCCAAATAAAAATCCCGCCGACAACATAAATCCATGGTCTTCTTAAATTCAAAGCGCTTAAAATTAATAATAGACCAAAAAAGCCAAGCGCGATGCCCAATGATATATAGTCAACATCATGACCAAATAAAGCGGCAATTAAAGCCACAGCCCCTAAATCATCAACCACTGCAAGCGTTAAAAGAAAAACCCGCAGTGCCGAAGGGATTTTTTTTCCAACCAATGCAAGTGCGGCAATTGCAAATGCAATATCGGTGGCAACAGGTATAGGCCAACCTTTAGCAATATGCGGCTGATTAAATGAATAAGCAATTCCAAGATAAATTAAAGCGGGCACAATCATCCCACCCAACGCGCCAAATATAGGCATCGCAAGGGTTTTGGGATTGCTTAAACTGCCAACCAAGATTTCTTTTTTTATCTCAAGACCGACATGGAAAAAGAAAATTGCCATAAGACCTTCTTTAATCCAATCCTTAAGGCTTGCATCATATTGCCAATTATCAAATTTAATGATGTGATGGGTCGAAAGCCAATTATCAAATGCAATATTAAAAGGACTATTGGCAATTATAATTGCAATAAGTGCAAATATGCCAAGAATTATCCCTGCTGCTGCCTCTAATTCGAAGAAGTTTTTTATTTTTTTTAATGCCATAATTTATTATAGGCAGATTGGGTTTTGGGGTAAACAAAAATCGCATAAAAAAGCCGCGCAATTTTATTTGCGCGGCATTAAAGTTTATCCGTGGGGGATTATTTCAAAGCCTTTTTAACGCATTTATTGGCGTCTTCATAAGCGTGTTTTGCAAGGCAGAAGCTATGTTCATAAGGATATTTGCTTGCTGAAACGCACATGCGCAATGTAAGATACGCATCTTGCGCGCAATATTCGCCCGAGCCTAATTTGATAAGCGATAAGGCATCATCTTGTGCGCCAATTATTACAAGTGCGGCAGCGGCAAGTAATTTATCATTTATTTGAACCTCGGTTTCATTATTATTGACAATTTCAGTAACATTAATCGGGGTAAAGTTTGCAGGGCTTTTCTTTGCATTTGCCAGGGCGATTAAATGAAGTTGCTTATCATTTTCGGTTTTTGCCCAATTAAATTTTTGAAGATCATAAGATGCTTGGGTAATATAGGCGCTGGCTTTATCGATTTTTTCAACACCAAGGCCAAGGCTTGCTGATGCAGTTTTATAAGCACTTTCATAACCATCAAAACTTTTTACCATTGCGGTATTTTCTTTTAGCTTTGCAGCAAGGGCATCTTTGCCCATAAAATCTGAAACTTGTTTTACGCTATTTACAAATTGGCTATTTGACAATGCGGTTACGATAACCATTGCCTTTGCGCCATCAATTGAATTTGCACCTGTAAGGCTTGGCGAATTATCAAGATAATGACCAATTGATTTTGCGCTTTCTAAACCTTGGGGGCTTGCTGCGCTTTGGGCTTCTTTGACAAGGGCGGAAAAATTACCTGCCATTTGGGCGAAATTCACATTTTGCTTAATGGGGCCTGTGCCAATTACATTGCTTGATGCAACTTGTATATTTTTATCGGAAACATAATTTATGTCTTCTGAATATTGCGCGCTTGCTTGTTCTTGTGCATTTGCATATCCACAAAGGCAGGTAGCGCCCAAAATTACGCCAATGAAAAAGTTCGATTTCTTAAATTGCATTTTGCATCCCCTCAAAATGGTGAGATTGCACAATGCGGGATATAAGTTTTTCTATTTTTAAATTGGAGTCATAGAATTTATTCAAATTTTATTTAAAACAAAACCTATGCAAATTAAGGTTGTATATCTTAGGCTGCTTGTTTGCTAAGTATCTGAATATAAGCATTTTTGCTTATGTTTCCGCCTGATAAAATAACCGCAACTTTTTTTCCTTTATTGTTGTTTTTTTCTTTTATCGCTGCTGCAATGCTTGCGGCGCCTGCGCCTTCGGCAATATTTTTGGTGGTTTCAAAGATTATATTCATTGCATGGGCGATTTCTTCGTCACTTACACAAATGATATTATCAACACCATTTTTAACAATCTCAAAAGCCGCAGGTGAGGGTTCTTTTACCGCCAAACCATCGGCAATTGTGTTTGCACTTTTTGTATTGATAATTTTACCCGCTTTTATGCTTTGGTAAAACGCATCGGCGTTTTCAGAAACCACACCGATTATTTGGGTTTTTAAACCAAGTGCATCGCGAACTTTAATAAGCCCGCAAACGCCAGAGCCGCCGCCAATCGGAACATAGATTTTGTCAAAATCCTTATGCGCCATCATTAATTCATAGGCGTAAGTTCCCACCCCAAGCACCAGCCTTTCATTAAATGGGTTTACATAATGCGCCATTTTTTCAGCGGCATAATTTTGGGCAATTTGTTTTGCTTCATCAAAACTATCGCCAATTTGGTGTAATTTTGCGCCAAATGCACACATGGCTTCGTTTTTTGACGCGCAATTACAACATGGAACAAATATATCGGTTTCAAAGCCAAATTTTTGCGCCGCAAATGCAATTGATTGACCGTGATTGCCGCGCGTTGCCGAAACCAAGCCTGATTTTATTTTATCTTTTGCAAGTTCGCTTAGATAATAAATGCCACCACGAACTTTAAATGCACCTGTTGGGTTGTGATTTTCATGCTTAACCCAAGTTTCATGCCCAAGATAATTATTCAACAAAGGCCAGACAAGCTGTGCGCTTGGTGACATATATTTATATATTTCATTAGCTGCATTATCAAAATGGTTTATTGAAAAGTTCATATCTGACCCCTTCAAAAAACTATAACAGAATAATATTCTGATGTAATAAGTCTAAATAGAAAACTGTTCTATTTTGTGCGTATAATATAGAAATTATTTCTTTTTGATGGCTTTTGGCTTTTCGTCAAATAATTCCGCTAATTGGTCAACCATTGCGCCGCCCAATTGTTCGGCATCATTAATTGTTACTGCGCGCTTGTAATAACGTGTAACATCATGACCAATACCAATTGCAATAAGTTCGACATTGCCCTTTTTTTCAATATCGCCAATTATATCTTTAAGGTGGTTTTCAAGATATGGCCCTGAATTAACCGATAAAGTGCTATCATCAACTGGTGCGCCATCGGAAATTACCATTAGAATACGGCGTTGTTCGGGGCGCGCAAGTATTCTTGCATAGGCCCATTCCAAAGCCTCCCCATCAATATTTTCTTTTAAAAGCCCTTCGCGCATCATTAAACCAAGATTACGCTTTGCGCGGCGCCACGGGGAATCGGCGGATTTATAAATTATGTGGCGAAGATCATTTAAGCGCCCCGGTTGTGCAGGTTTGCCATCTGCCATCCATTTTTCGCGGCTTTGACCGCCTTTCCAAGCTTTGGTGGTAAAGCCCAAAATTTCAGTTTTTACCGCACAACGTTCCAAAGTGCGCGCCAAAATATCGCCGCAAGTTGCCGCAATCATAATTGGGCGCCCACGCATAGAGCCTGAATTATCAACCAAAATGGTCACAATCGTATCACGAAATTCAATATCGCTTTCTTGTTTGAATGAAAGCGGTGACATTGGATCGGTTACAACGCGCGATAATTTGGCGGCATCCAGCATGCCTTCTTCAAGGTCAAATTGCCATGAACGGTTTTGCTGCGCCAATAATTTACGTTGCAGACGATTTGCCAAACGCCCAACCGCGCCCTGTAAACGCTCTAATTGCTGATCAAGATACATACGCAATCTATCAAGTTCGATTGCATCGCATAATTCTTCGGCACCAATTATTTCATCGAATTGGCGGGTATAAATTTTATAATCAAGTGCGCGCCCATTTTGACTTTGTGGGTTTTGCGGCATTGGATTTGATGAAGCATCAATATCATCATCTTCAGAATCCGAACCATCATATTCAACCTCTTGACCAGATTCAGATTCTTCATCGCCTTCGGTCTGTTCGGTTTCAGTTTGTTGTTCTTTGGTTTCTTCTTGTTCGTCTTCTGAATTTTGGTCATCGCCACCTTCTGGTGGGGATTCTTGGTTTTCGTTTTCTGATGGGTCTTGATTTTCATCTTCACCCAATTCATCACCAAGTTCGAGGTCACGAATTATATCGCGCGTGATTTTTGCAAAATCACCTTGTTCGTGAATTGCATTTATAAGGTGCGAAATATCGGTTCCCGCCTTGGCAATAATTTCGGCGCGCCAAAAATCGGCAACGTGCTTAAGCGGGGCAGGGGTTTCACGCCCCGTTAGTTTTTCACGCAATACAAGTGATAAACCCTCAATCATTGGGGTTGTTTCCTTGTTCATCATGCGCTGATAACCGCGTTTGATTGCGCTTTCGATTAAATTGGCATCAAGGTTTTGCGCAACACCCGGCATGGCATTTGAACCAAGCGCTGCGATACGCACATCCTCTGCCATATCATAAATGGCCTGTGCATTTGGACCGATTGGGCGGTTTTGAAAATGCTTTATATCTTCGTGATGGGCAAGTTTAAGGCCCGCAAAATCCGATTGCCCACGAATTTTTGAAACTTCATCAATTGTCAAAACCCGCGCAGGTTGCGGTAGGTTTACATTATGCCCCGAAACACTTGGCTCATTGGCGGTGAAATTAACTTCAACATTTTCCTCACGGGCAAGGGCGCGGGTCGAATGTGAAATCGCCCGCTTAAAAAACCTCTGCCTGTGTTGCTTTTTGTGACATTTAGAACCAATAAAATATTCGCGAAGCGAATTAAACAAAAAAAAGTAAAAGAAAAATGCCGAGCCGCCTCAAGTTTTTCTTTTTCCGTTTAAACTCGAATAAATTATTTTCGTCAGGTGTCCACGCATAGCGTGGACGACGAAAAAATTTATGAGACGGATAAAAGGTGTGCCGCCTCTGGTAAATCTTCCCCGAAACAGCGTTGATAGAATTCGGCAATTGTCGGGCGCTCTAGCTCATCACATTTATTCAAGAATGAAACGCGGAAGGCAAAACCAACATTCTCAAAAATCTCGGCATTTTGCGCCCAATTGATTACTGTACGAGGTGACATTACGGTTGAAACATCACCATTCATAAAGGCATTACGCGTCATATCGGCAACGCGCACCATTTTTGCAAGCATTTCAACTTTCGCAGGGTCGGTTTCGCCCATTTTCGCGGCAACAATTTGTGTTTCAGAATCATGGTCAAGATAATTTAATGTGGTAACGATATTCCACCTATCCATTTGCCCTTGGTTGATTTGTTGTGTGCCATGATAAAGGCCCGTTGTATCACCCAAACCAATTGTGTTGGTTGTTGCAAACAGGCGGAAATAATTATTAGGCTTAATAACGCGGTTTTGATCAAGCAATGTTAGATGACCCGAAGCTTCCAAAACACGTTGGATAACGAACATAACATCAGGGCGACCTGCATCATATTCGTCAAAGGTCAAACCAACACAGCGTTGCAATGCCCATGGCAAAATTCCCTCACGAAATTCGGTGATTTGTTTGCCATCTTTAAGAACGATTGCATCTTTACCAACCAAATCAATACGCGACACATGACCATCAAGGTTTACACGTATCATCGGCCAATTAAGGCGCGCGGCAACTTGCTCAATATGGGTTGATTTACCTGTTCCATGATAACCTTGAACAATCACGCGGCGATTATGTTCAAAACCGGCAAGAATTGCGCGGGTTGTTAATGGATCAAAGCGATAGCTTGTATCAATTTCAGGAACATATTCATTATTATTTTTAAAGGCTTTGACCTTTAGTTTTGATTCAAAACCAAAAACTTCCTCTACATTGATTGTAGTGTCGGGTTCATTGCTCAATAATTGTTCGGATAAATCAGTCATTTTCGTTTTCACTTTTCTATGCCACACCTACTAAAAGTAGGTGGGCATATCGTCAATGATTTTGCGT